>NZ_LZLL01000525.1:0-30172 GCF_001669335.1 Mycobacterium sp. 1245852.3
CGCAGCGCGGCGTCCGCGCCCGGCGGCACCGAGACCCGCAGTTCCAGGCCGATCACCGGATAGTCGGAGACACCGCGGATCAGGTCGATGTTGACGCCGAGGGCGGCCACCTCACGGGCCACCGCGCCGAACGCACTGGCGGTGATGGGCCGGCCGAGCACGAAGATGGTGTGGCTGGAGGGCTCCCGCATGATCGGCACGTCGTCGCTGCGCTCGATGGTCACATCGAGCCCCACGCTGCGGATGGCCGTTTCAACGTCCTCGCGCAACTGCGCGCCGTCGGCGACCGCGGCCGGGCAGCACACGAGCACGCCCAGCGTCAGGCGGTGCCGGATCACCACCTGTTCGACGTTGAGCAACTCGACCCCATGCCGCGACAGCGCCTCGAACAGGGTCGCCGTCACGCCCGGTTGGTCCACGCCGGTGACGGTGATCAGCACCGACACCTTGTTGGGTGGTGCGTTCACTCCGGACAGCCGCCGCTACTGCTCAGGAGTTGAGCGATCGGGTTCGGTTCGTGGGCCGAAGCCTTTCGGTGATTCGAGAGCCGTGGCATGGCGGCCCACGTGGGCCTCGGCGCGCAGCCGCTCCACCATGTGCGGGTAGTGCAACTCGAATGCCGGTCGCTCCGAACGGATTCGGGGCAGCTCGGTGAAGTTGTGCCGCGGCGGCGGGCAGCTGGTCGCCCATTCCAGGGAGTTGCCGTAGCCCCACGGGTCGTCGACCGTGACGACCTCGCCGTAACGCCAGCTCTTGAAGACGTTCCAGACGAACGGGAACATCGACGCGCCCAGGATGAAGGCGCCGACCGTCGAGGCGACGTTGTAGGGCTGGAAGCCGTCGCTGGGCAGGTAGTCCGCGTAGCGGCGCGGCATGCCCAGGTCACCCAGCCAGTGCTGCACGAGGAACGTGGTGTGGAACCCGATGAAGGTCAGCCAGAAGTGCAGCTTGCCCAGCCGCTCGTCGAGCAGCCGGCCGGTCATCTTCGGGAACCAGAAGTAGATGCCGGCGTAGGTGGCGAACACGATGGTGCCGAACAGCACGTAGTGGAAGTGCGCGACCACGAAATAGCTGTCGGTGACGTGGAAGTCCAGCGGCGGGCTGGCCAGCATCACACCGGTCAGACCACCCAGCAGGAAGGTGATGAGGAAGCCGACCGAGAACAGCATCGGCGTCTCGAAGGTGATTTGCCCCTTCCACATCGTGCCGATCCAGTTGAAGAACTTGATCCCCGTCGGCACCGCGATCAGATACGTCATGAATGAAAAGAACGGCAGCAGAACGGCTCCGGTGGCGAACATGTGGTGCGCCCACACCGCGACCGACAGGGCGGCGATCGACAGGGTGGCGTACACCAGCGTGGTGTAGCCGAACACCGGCTTGCGCGAGAACACCGGGATGATCTCGGTGACGATGCCGAAGAACGGCAACGCGATGATGTACACCTCGGGATGCCCGAAGAACCAGAACAGGTGTTGCCACAACAAGACTCCGCCGTTGGCGGCGTCATAGACGTGGGCGCCCAGATGTCGGTCGGCGGCCAGCCCGAACAGCGCCGCGGTCAGGATCGGGAAGGCGATCAGGATCAGGATCGAGGTCACCAGGATGTTCCAGGTGAAGATCGGCATCCGGAACATCGTCATGCCGGGCGCGCGCATGCACACCACGGTGGTGATCATGTTGACCGCACCCAGGATGGTGCCCAGACCGGCGACGATCAGGCCGGTGATCCACAGGTCTCCCCCGGCGCCGGGTGAGTGCACGGCGTCGGACAGCGGCGTGTAGGCGGTCCAGCCGAAGTCGGCGGCGCCGCCCGGGACGATGAAGCCGGACGCCGCGATCAGCCCGCCGAACAGGAACAGCCAGTACGAGAAGGCGTTCAGCCGCGGAAAGGCCACGTCGGGCGCACCGATCTGCAGCGGCAGCACCAGGTTGGCGAAACCGAACACCACCGGGGTGGCATAGAGCAGCAGCATGATCGTGCCGTGCATGGTGAACAGCTGGTTGAACTGCTCATTCGATAGGAACTGCAGCCCGGGAGCGGCCAGCTCGGTGCGCATCAGCAACGCCATCAGCCCGCCTATGAAGAAGAAGGCGAAGCAGGTGACCGTGTACATGATGCCGATCAACTTGTGATCGGTCGTCGTGATCAGTTTGTAGACGAGGTTCCCTTTGGGGCCCATCCGGTCCGGATACGGACGAACGGCCTCGAGTTGTCCCAAAGGGGGCGCTTCGGCTGTCAACAGCTTCTCCAAACATCCAGATCGGACACTGGCCCAAAAATCAGTATTGAGACGAATCTTAGCCGTCGATCATGACGACGTCAGGGCTGGTCCTACAAACTGTCGTAAACGGCTCACCGGCGCGGCCCGCCCGTCGGCGCGGCCGCGCCGAGCTGGCCGGATGTTAGCGTCTGACGCGTGTTGTTCGGCGTGATCAGACCCGCCCGGCTGACCGCGGCGACGGCGGCGGTCATCCTGGCCTGCGGCGGCTGCGGATCCGACCAGCCCGCCGGGCAGCCGACCCATTCGCTCATCACGCCCACCACCCAGATCGCCGGCGCCGGCGTGCTCGGAAACGACCGCCGGCCCGACGAGTCATGCGCACGCGACCCCGCCGAGGCCGACCCGGGCCCGGCCAAGCGGCAGGCGCACAACGCGGCGGGCGTCGCCCCAGACATCGTGCAGGTGCCCGCCGATCCCCAGCGCATCGTGGTGCTCTCCGGCGACCAGCTCGACACGCTGTGCGCGCTGGGCCTGCAATCGCGGGTGGTCGGCGCCGCCCTGCCGGACGGCTCGCCGACCCAGCCCGCCTATCTGGGCGGCGCGGTGCAGGGCGTGCCCGGTGTCGGCAGCCGCTCCCACCCGGACGTGAAGGCGATCGCGGCCGCCCACCCCGATCTGATCCTGGGCTCGCAAGCGTTGACCCCGACGCTGTATCCGCAGCTGGCCCCGATCGCCCCGACGGTGTTCACCGCCGCGCCGGGCGCGGCCTGGCAGGACAACCTGCGCGCGGTCGGAGCCGCCACCGGCCGCGGCGCCGCGGCGGACGGGCTGGTCACCGGCTTCTCGCAGCGGGCGACCGACGTCGGCGCGCGGCACGACGCCTCCCACTATCAGGCGTCGATCGTGCAGCTGACGGCCGGCACCATCCGGGTCTACGGCGCCAACAACTTCCCGGCCAGCGTGCTCGGCGCGGTCGGCGTCGACCGGCCCGCCTCGCAGCGGTTCACCGACAAGCCCTACATCGAGATCGGCGCTTCCGACGCGGACCTGGCGAAGAATCCGGATCTCTCGATCGCCGACGCCGACGTGGTGTACCTGTCCTGCGCCACCCCGGCCGCTGCCGATCGGGCCGCGACGATCCTGGACAGCAACCCGTGGCGCAAGCTGTCGGCCAACCACGACAACCGGGTCTACGTCGTCAACGACGAGATCTGGCAAACCGGCGAGGGCCTGATCGCGGCCCGCGGCATCGTCGACGACCTGCGCCTGGTGAACGCCCCGATCAACTGACCACCACCGGCCGGTACGCACTCGTCGCCATAAGGTGATATTCGCCGCCTCGGATGGCGGAAGAACTTTTACCCTAGCTAAACTTCTTGAAGACGTATCGAATCGAAGAGGGACTTTTCATGAGCACAGTTTCGGCGTACGCGGCCACCTCGCCGACGGCACCGTTGACCAAGACAACCATCGAGCGGCGCGAGCCGGGTCCCCACGACGTGGCGATCGACATCAAGTTCGCCGGAATCTGCCACTCCGACATCCACACGGCCAAAGGCGAATGGGGAACACCGAGTTACCCGCTGGTCGTCGGCCACGAGATCGCCGGCGTCGTGACCGCGGTGGGCTCCGCGGTCACCAAGCACAAGGTGGGCGACCACGTCGGGGTGGGCTGCATGGTGAACTCCTGCGGTCAGTGCCGCAGTTGTCAGGCCGGCCTGGAGCAGTACTGCAGCCGGGGCACGATCTTCACCTACAACGCCACCGACAAGGACGGCACGATCACCCAGGGCGGCTACAGCCAGGCGATCGTCGTCGACGAGAACTTCGTCCTGCACATCCCCGATTCGCTGCCGTTGGACAAGGCGGCGCCGCTGCTGTGCGCGGGCATCACGCTGTTCTCGCCGCTGCGGCACTGGAAGGCCGGCCCGGACACTCTCCTGGCGATCATCGGCCTGGGCGGGCTGGGCCACATGGGCGTCAAGCTCGGGGCGGCGATGGGCGCCGAGGTGACGGTCCTGTCGCAATCGCTGAAGAAGATGGAAGACGGTCTGCGACTCGGCGCCAAGCACTACTACGCCACCGCCGAGCGCGAGACCTTCAAGGAGCTGCGCAACAGCTTCGACCTGATCCTGAACACCGTCTCGGCGAACCTGAACCTCAACGACTACCTCAGTCTGCTCGACGTCGACGGCACGCTCGTTGAATTGGGCATTCCCGAGCACCCCATGGAGGTGGGCGCGTTCTCGCTGGCGCTGGCGCGCCGCAGCCTGTCCGGGTCGAACATCGGCGGCATCGCCGAAACCCAGGAGATGCTGGACTTCTGCGCCGAGCACCACGTGACGCCGGAAATCGAGCTGATCGAGCCCGACTACATCAACGAGGCCTACGAGCGCGTCCTGGCCAGCGACGTGCGCTACCGCTTCGTCATCGACATCTCAAAGCTGTAGGGCGTCGGGAAGCTGACGGGCCCTACAGCGCGACGCCCGGCGCGTTCTCGGAAGCAGCACTGCGCGCGGCGATTTCGGCGGCCTCTCCCCATTCGTCGCCGGGGATGACTTCGCTGACGTCGATGCCGGCCAGCGGCCACCCGACGGCCGCCAGGGTGGACGCCACCCGGATGATGTTTTCCGGCCCGGCGTCGTAGTGCGTCATGTCGGAGATGAAATGGGCGATCTCGTCGCGCTCGATCACGCCGTCGGCGATCGCCGGGGATCCGTCCGCGGTGATGTTGCGCACCACCTCGGCGATCTGCTCCTCGGTCAGCGGGGTGCTGCGCAGCAGCGCCAGCAGCGGCACCCGGTCGGGCCCGGGGACGCCCTCGGGGTAGCCGGCGCGCAGCCAGCGAAGTACCGAACGGCAGAAGTTGGCGGTGGCAGAGGCGGCGGTATTCGTCACCCCACCAGTGTCAGGGCTGTCGTGTCACCCGCGCCAGCGGGTGAAAAGCGGCGCGCGCACAATTCATACGCCGTTCATTACCCGAACATGTCCGCTACCAAAAAGCGCGCGGCGGACGGATCCACAGCGGCAGTCACGAAACGAATCATGGCGTCCCTGCGAAGGCCGATATGCGAAACTGCGCGGCCCGGAGGGGCGATGGCCTTTGGAGCGACGCGACGGTTGGGTATGCAGGACTTGTACGAGCAATTGATGGTTCAGTCGTAATCGTCTGGGAGACAAGTGCAACTCGATGTAATCGCCACCGCAATGACCGCGACGGGCGCGCCGCTCATCGTCTCCGGGATACTCGGGGTCGGCGAGATCGCGGTCGGCGCCTATCAGCACCAGCGGACAAACAGAGTGGCCGGAAACCTCAACATGATTGCTGGGGGCCTGGGACTGCTGGCCACGATCGGCGCGACGACAGGACAGCTCGAAATCGCCCTTCCCGCAGCAATATTGGGCGGCGCAGCTGTCGGCATCAATCTCGTTAACCAGACCCGCCAGCAGCACCGACAGAGCGCATAGCCGTCGGGCCGCGGGCTCATATCGGCTGGCCGGCGCCTCATTCGCCGGCGGTTGGAGCGTCACTTCCCGTGGATGAGGGCTCCGTGGACTCCACGTCGGAGCCCTCTTCGTCGTCGGTGGCTTGGGGCGGTTGTTCGTCGCCCTCTGGCGGCGGCTGTTCGGCGGTGGTCACGTGGCTCTCCCGTCCAGAAACGATTTCGCGTGCCAGATACCCGGGCGGGCCACGCGGGAAACCGAGCGCCGCGGTCGAACCGCCCAGCAGTCCGGCCCTCGTCCTCGCGTCGAGGAACGTGCATGAGAACGCCATTGCAGATCTAGCCGACGTGCCGCTGGCGGCTAATGCGAGTGATCGCGCGGGAAGCCAAGCAGTGCGGGCTACAAAGCAACGTCGGAGGCCCGCGGTAAATCGGGTACGGGTATTTTCCGCTTCGGGCTTATTAGCGGTCGAGTCAATAATCGGCTGGTATCCACAATCGTGAGAAAGCAGATCGCGGGAAACCCAATGCGCGTTTGCCAGTCGCTAGTAACTGCTTAACGAGGCGACAGTGATCGGCCGAGCTAGCCGACACCTTCCGAGCTCTGCTCGGTGGCGCAGTGGACCATCCGCTCGCTCAGCTGGATCAGCGGGTCTTCATACCCACCAGGCATGGTGTAGGCCAATCGGCGCAATTCGACGGCAAACTCGTACAGATGCTGGGTCAGCAACGCGACGGTCATAAGGCGGCAGTGACGATCTTTGCGGTGACGGTAGCTACGCGGAACAACATACTTCCCAAACTTCCCCCTATTGGCGACCCAGATGTTTGGCGACGTGTCCCGATTCGTCGATGGCAGCGTAATCGCTCCCGCATCTAATTACAACTGTGTTTGTAAAAACTCCCGCGCGGCGTATGGAGCGGACCAATAAGTCTCCGGCCGGCCGACCGTGCAAGACGGACCAGCTATGCGAGCTGCGGTTGCTAGAAGTCCCAGTCCTCGTCCTCGGTGACGACGGCCTTGCCGATCACGTAGGACGAGCCCGAGCCGGAGAAGAAGTCGTGGTTCTCGTCGGCGTTGGGTGACAGCGCCGACAGGATCGCCGGGTTGACGTCGGTCTCGTCGCGCGGAAACAGCGCCTCGTAGCCGAGGTTCATCAGCGCCTTGTTGGCGTTGTAGCGCAGGAACTTCTTGACGTCCTCGGTCAGCCCGACCTCGTCGTAGAGGTCCTGGGTGTACTCCACCTCGTTGTCGTAGAGCTCGAAGAGCAACTCGTAGGTGTAGTCCTTGAGCTCCTGCTTGCGCGCGTCGTCCACCAGGGCCAGGCCGCGCTGGAACTTATAGCCGATGTAATAGCCGTGCACGGCCTCGTCGCGGATGATCAGCCGGATCATGTCGGCGGTGTTGGTCAGCTTGGCCCTGCTCGACCAGTACATCGGTAGGTAGAAGCCGGAGTAGAACAGGAAGCTCTCCAGCAGCGTGGAGGCGACCTTGCGCTTGAGCGGCTCGTCGCCCTTGTAGTACTGCATGACGATCTCGGCCTTGCGCTGCAGGTTGGGGTTCTCCTCCGACCAGCGGAAGGCGTCGTCGATCTCGGCGGTCGAGCACAGCGTGGAGAAGATGTTGCTGTAGCTGCGGGCGTGCACCGACTCCATGAACGCGATGTTGGTGTACACCGCTTCCTCGTGCGGGGTCAGCGCGTCGGGGATGAGGCTGACCGCCCCGACCGTGCCCTGGATGGTGTCCAACAGGGTCAGGCCGGTGAACACGCGCATGGTCATCTGCTTCTCGTGGGCGGTCAGGGTGCCCCATGACGGCAGGTCGTTGGACACCGGCACCTTCTCCGGCAGCCAGAAGTTGCCGGTCAGCCGGTCCCAGACCTCGGCGTCCTTGTCGTCTTGCAGCCGGTTCCAGTTGATCGCCGAAACGCGGTCGATCAGCTTCATGTTTTCGGACACCAGAACCCCACTTCACACGCCGTTTTGCCGGATGAATCTCAGGCTCCAGACACTACCCCTGGGGTGCGACAAGCGACGGCAACACAACAACTTGTGTTTGCGTGTCGCAAGCGCCCCCCGGCGCGCCGTCGGTTCCATTCCGTTCTCCAGTATCGCGCGCCAAGGATGTACCATTTGGTACATGTTTACCGAAGACAGCGTCGAGATCGACGCACCGCCCCGACTCGTCTGGGACGTCTTCACCGACGTCGAGCACTGGCCGGACTGGACCGCCTCGGTCACCTCCCTGACCGGGCTGGACGGCGCGGCCCTCGCCGTCGGCAGGCGCTTCGCGATCAAGCAGCCCGGCATGTCGAAGCTGAAGTGGCGGGTCACCGAGCTCGACCCCGGCAGGTCCTGGACCTGGGTGCAGCGCTCGCCCGGAGTGCGGGTGCGCGCACGCCACGACGTCATCGCCCAACCCGGCGGCCGCACGTTGGTGCGCCAGCAACTCGACCAGGGCGGCGCGCTGGGGGCCCTCGTCGGGCGGTTGATGATCAAGAAGACCAAGCGCTTCCTCGACCTGGAAGCCCAAGGCCTCAAGGCCCGCGCCGAGAAGCTCAGCCGCGCCGATGGCGCGCACCCCTGACACCGGGCGGCGCCAACAGCTCCTCGAGGCACTCGTCGCCGAGTTCGCCACCGGCGGCATCGGCGACCGGTCCCTGCGCGAGGTGGCCGCCGCAGTGGGCACCAGCCACCGAATGCTGTTGCACCACTTCGGCTCTCGCGAAGACCTGCTCCTGGCAATCGTCGAGGCGGTCGAGCACCGGCAGATGGGTGTGCTGTCCGAACTGCCGACCGGCCCGGCCGAGGGCTTCGCGGCGATGTGGGCCGACCTGCGTCGACCCGAGCTGCGCCAAGCCGAGCGCTTGTTCTTCGAGTGCTACGCCCGCGCCGCCCAGGGCGAAAAGCCTTTTGCCCGAATGGTTCCCGGGGCCGTCGAGAGTTGGCTGGCCGAGGTCGACGCGATCGCCGAGGCTCCGGTCCATCCCGCCTTGGCCCGGCTCGGGTTGGCCGTCGCACGCGGCCTGCTGCTGGATCTCGTCGCGACCGACGACGAGGCCGGCGTGGATGCGGCCGCGCAGGCTTTCATCCGGCTTTTGGCAACACCGAAATAAGCGTGTCGACGAGTTCCTCGGCGCTGGTGTGCCACTTGTCCAGATCCATGTGGCCACTCAAGTCGAGGCCCGTAATGCCATGCGCGCTCGTCAAAATGAGCGCCCCGTAGCGCGGGGCCTGCTGCGGACCGGTGATGCGACCGACCATCTGAAGAAACAGCTCCTGCGTGCGTTGGGCCGCCTGCATCGCCGCGGTCGGGTCACCCGCCGGCGGGGTGAACATCAGGCGGTAGAGATGCGGGCGGGTGCGGCCGATGTCGATCAGCGACAGCAGGGCCGACCGCAGACATTCCTGCGGCGAATCTTCGCTACCCACCAACGCTTCGAGCGCGTCACCCAGTTCGCGCAGTGCGTTGGTGGCCAACTCGGCGAGCAGAGACTCCTTGTCGGCAAAGTGCCGATACGCCGCCGAGCGCGACACGCCGCTGCGGGCGCCGACCTCGCGCAGCGTCACCGCGTCGACACCGCCGAGGTCGAGCAACACCCCCGCCGCCTCGACCAACGAACGGCGCGTCGCCGCCGCGCTTTCGGCCCTTGTCGTCACCCGCAGAGCATAAGCCGGTCGTTGGGTTGACAATGTCAACTCGACTGCTAGTTTGAGATGACAGCGTCAACTCAAACTAGGTCCCCTCGATCGGAGAACCCCATGATGTCGTCGAATCGCGCCAACCGTAATGAGCTGATCGTCGTCACCGGCGCCTCGACCGGCATCGGCGCGGCCACCGCTCGAGAATTGGCCCGCAAGGGTTTTCATGTGCTGGCCGGTGTGCGCCGCGACGCGGACGCCGAGGCGCTGCGCGCACAAAACATCGAGCCGCACATCCTGGACATCACGATGGAAACGGACGTGGCCGCCATCGCCGACCGCGTCGCGCGCGATCCGCTGCGCCGTCCCCTGCGCGCGCTGGTCAACAACGCCGGCATCGCGGTCAATTCTCCAGTCGAAACGCTGCCGATCGACCAGTGGCGCCGGCAATTCGAGGTAAACCTCTTCGGCCACATCGCGATGACCCAGAAGCTGTTGCCGGCCCTGCTGCTCAGCGGAGGCACCGTCGTCAACATCAGCTCGGTCGGCGGCAAGGTGGTGTTGCCGACGTATGGCTCGTATGCCGGTTCGAAGTTCGCCCTGGAAGCCGCCAGTGACGCGTTGCGGCGGGAGGTCGCCGAACTCGGCATCAAGGTGGTCGTCGTCGAACCCGGCGCGGTCAAGACCGAGATGGCCGAGCGCGGCATCAGCACCGCCGAGGGCCTGATGGCCAGCCTGACCGAGGCGCAACTCGCCCGCTACGGCGATCTCATCGGGGCCGTCACGGCGCAAGCCCGGTCGTTCGGCGAGGAGGGCGTTTCGGCCGAACACGCCGCGAAGGTGGTCGCCAAGGCCGCGACCGCACCGCGTCCACGCACGCGCTACACCATCGGACGCGACGCCGCAATCCTGTTGTGGATCAACCGCGTGGTGTCCGACCGGGGGCTGGACCGCATCGTGCGGCAGAACCTGCGATCCTTCGCCAGGAAGTCGCAGGCCCGCGAACAACGCAGCGCCGCAACAACTTCGGTCGGCCTTTAGACCGCCGCCCGTGCGCCCGTGTTGACGCCGTAGAACTGGTATTCGTCCCGCTTCACCGAACGGGTCGCCCGCCAGTACTCCCAGGTGTAGCCGCCCCAGAGCACGGTGTTCTTGCCGTGCTCGTCCAGATACCAGCTGCTGCAGCCACCGCTGTTCCATACCGAGGGGCCCAGCCTGCGCTGCAGCTCGTCGTTGAACTTGTCCTGGGCGGCGCGGGTCGGGGCCAGCGCCTGGGCGCCCAGCTTGTCGCAGGTCGCGATCGCGTCTGCGACGTAACGGATTTGGGATTCGATCATGAACACCACCGAGTTGTGTCCCAGCCCGGTGTTGGGTCCCAGCAGGAAGAACAGGTTGGGCACGTCGGCGACGGTGATGCCGCGGTGCGCGCCGATGCCCTCGCGGTTCCAGCGGTCCACCAGGTCCTCGCCGTGCAGCCCCTTGATCTGGACGTAGGTGTAGGAGTCGGTGACGTGGAAGCCGGTGGCGTACACGATCACGTCGGCGCGCCGGTGGGTGCCGTCGGCGGTGACGATGCCGTCGGCGGTGATCCGCGAGATGTGGTCGGTGACCAGTTCGGTCTTCGGGTCCGCGACCGCGCCGTAATAGGTGGAGGAGTTCAGGATTCGCTTGCACCCGATGCGGTAGTTCGGGATCAGCTTGCGCCGCAACTCCTTGTCCTTGACCGCCCGGCGAATGTTGTATTTGCAGTAGGACTCGATGAACTTGAGCAGGTTCGGCCGCTTGGTCATGCCGAAGGCCAGCGCTTCCTGCCCCCAGTAGATCGCGAGCCGCACCAGCGCGCGCAGCCCGGGCACGTTCTCCATGGCCCGGCGCACCGCCGGCGGAATCTCGGGGTTCGACCGCGGCACCACCCACGGCGGAGTGCGTTGGTAGAGCTGAAGTTCGGCGACCTTCCCGACGATCTCCGGCACGATCTGGATCGCACTGGCGCCGGTCCCGATGACGGCCACCCGCTTGCCGGTCAGGTCGACGCTGTGGTCCCACTCGGCGGAATGGAAAGCGGCGCCGGCAAACTCGTCGCGGCCTTCGATGTCGGGCATGGACGGGATGTGCAGCGCGCCCGCACCCGAGATCAGGAACTGGGCGACGTATTCGCGCCCGTCGGCGGTGAACACGTGCCAGCGGTTCTCGTCATCGTCCCAATGGGCCCGATCGACCAGCGAGTCGAACTCGATGTAGCGGCGCAGCCCGTACTTCTCGGTGACGCCCTTGAGGTAGTCCCAGATCTCGGGCTGAAAGGAG
Source organism: Mycobacterium sp. 1245852.3 (assembly GCF_001669335.1). Taxonomy (NCBI): domain Bacteria; kingdom Bacillati; phylum Actinomycetota; class Actinomycetes; order Mycobacteriales; family Mycobacteriaceae; genus Mycobacterium; species Mycobacterium sp. 1245852.3. Next base: position 11,615 of record NZ_LZLL01000525.1, read on the forward strand.
AACGGGTTCTTCCAGTCGGGCTTGGGCTCGAACGAGAACGAATAGAGGTGCGACGGGATGTCGCAGGCGCACCCCGGATAGCTGTTGTCCCGCCAGGTGCCGCCGATGTCGCCGGCCTTTTCCAGGATGACGAAGCCGACGCCCTGCTTTTGCAGCGCGATCGCCATCCCCAGACCGGAGAACCCGGTCCCGATGATGACGGCGCGCGTGTGCACGGGCTTCGAGGCGCTGGCCGCAGGGGTTGTCTCGGTTTGTGTCACGACGTCGGTCACGGTCGATCGGTCCTTCTATCCAGGCGTGTCGCGGGTCGGCGTCAGCCGGCGTCTTCGGCTGCGGCCCCGGCCGGCGCAGATACCCAGTACCCAGGGTATCGGTTTGGACGAGTGTTATCGATGGCCGCGGCGGTTGTCAACGCGGAACCGCGCTCAGCCCACGGCCGGCTTGACGGTCACCATGTCGTGAATCGGCAGGTCAGGATTCATCGTGATGCCCAGCGCCTCGGCGGTCCCGACGATGACCCCCATCATGATGGTGGTCAGGTGCGCGACGAACTGCTCGCGCGACATCAGCCGGGGGCTGTCCGGCTCGGGGCCCAGCCACCACTCCGTGGCCGACGCGGCGCAGCCGAACGCCGCGTTGCCGGCCAGTTCGACCGCCGCGTGGTCGAGTTCCATCTCGCGCAGCTCGTTGTCGAACATGTCGGCCACGGCCAGGGTGATGCCGCGTCCCTCGTCCAGGATCTGGGGGCTGGCCGCCGAGCGGCCCTGGATGAAGACGCGCAGCACATTGGGGTGCTTGTCGACCAGGATCACGTACTCCTCGACGCTGCGCCGGATCACCTCACGGGCCGAGTCCGTTTTCAGGTCGATGGACGCGAAGATCGCGGCCCACAGCATGTCGCGTAGCCGCTCCCCGATCGCCTGGAACAGGTCCGACTTGTCGTGGAAGTGCCGGTAGATCTTCGGCTTGGCGGTGCCGGCCTCCTCGGCGATTTCCCGCACGGACAGTTCGGGGCCGAGCCGGTCGATGGCGCGGAAGGCCGCGTCGACGATTTCGCTGCGCACTTTCTTGCGGTGCTCGCGCCAGCGCTCGCTGCGCGCGTCGACCTTGGCCCCAGGCTTGACAGCCGGGTGGGGTCTAGGAGGCCGAGGAATTCTCACCACATCAAGCACTGTACCGCGCGACGGGCGCTGACCTGGGCAGACTGCCCGATCAAACGGCTGGGCGTGCCCGTTCAGGCGTATCGCTGGGCGTACTCACCGGGACTGCAGCCGAGCATCGAGCGGAAGTCGTTGGTGAAGTGGGCTTGGTCATACCAGCCGAGGCGAACCGCCAGATCGGCCAGATCGACGGATCGATCGGTCTCGATTGCCAACGCCGCCTGCTGCAGGCGGTAACGGCACAGGACCCATTTGACCGGAACCCCGACGTAGTGGCGGAAAACCCGCTGGGTGGTTCGCACGCTCCACGGTGAGCACGCCATCACGTGCTGTACTCGCTGGATGGCGTCGTCGTCACGGATCCGGTCTAGCAGCGCGTTGAGTGACGTATAGGTCGGGTCGGGGTCGGTGCGTGTCCCGATCATGGCGTCCAGTTGCGCGGTCGTGCCATCGATATCATCGTCGAAAAGCGCTGGGCTGTCGAATAAGTCGTCATCGACGCACACAACCCGGCCGGTCAGCGCGCTTGCATCGCGTCGGAATCGGGCGGTGAATCCGCCCGGCCGGAAGCGCGCGCCGACCACCGCGCCGCGTCCCGACAACTCGATGGCGAAGATCCGCTGAACCACGCCGTGCACCAAGGTGGCCGGCAGGGTGAACCCATGGCGGGGTGAGTCGGTGCCCCACTCATGGGTGAGATTGATCGATGGGAAAGTGATGACCAAGCTTTCCTGCGGGGTCCGCCCGGTCAGGTCCCAGCGCACCGACCAGAAGTGCTCGACGAATTCGGCAGCCGCCACCGAGGGCACCGTGCGGTCGAGCTCGAATATCGAGCCGGTGGCAGCCCGCCCGACCACACCGGGCTCCGGCGCTCCCGCCGGTGGCGTGTTTTTACAAGCGTCCACGCGACGAATCTAGCCAAGCTGAACGACATGAATCCCGAACCGATCCCCGAGGGCTACACGAGTTTGACCCCTTTTCTCGTTGTCGACGGAGCCGCAGCCGCCATCGAGTTCTACACCGACGTCTTCGGCGCGGCACTCGTCGAGAAGATGCTCGGGCCCGATGGCACGGTCGCGCACGCGGAGTTGGACTTCGGGCGCGGCAGGTTGCAGCTGTCCGACCCCAACCCCAGCTATCAGCTTGAAGCCCCGAGCCGCACCGAGGCGGTCACCCACTCGATCGCGCTCTACTGCGCGGACGTCGACGCCGTGCTGGCGCGGGCCCAGAACGCGGGGGCCACACTGCGGGAGGCGGCCCAGACCTTCGTCACCGGCGACCGGTTCGGGTCCATCACAGACCCGTTCGGGCAGCGGTGGTCGATCATGACGCGGGTCGAAGACATCGACTCAACCGAACGCGAACGCCGGCTGGCCAACTGGGGCGCCGAGAACCTTTGATCGGTCGCGGTCCTCGAGCATGCAGGACACGCAGCCCTCGACTTCTGTTCCGCCGATGCGTCGCTACGGCCCGCGCAGTACCTCGCTCGGGGAGCGGCCGAACTCCCGCCGGTAGTCGGCCGCGAACCGGCCGAGATTGCCGAAACCCCAGCGGTATGCGACGGCGGCCACCGTCGTCCCGTCCTCGACTGATGACTGCCTGAGCTCCGCGTGCGCTCGCGCGAGGCGGATCGACTTCAGGTGTGCCATGGGAGTCGTGTCCAGGTGCCTACGAAAGGCCTCCTGGAGGGCACGAGTGCTCAACCGTGCTGCGGCCGCGACGTCACCGATCCTGATGTCCTCAGCGGCCGCGTCCTCGAGGTAGGCGATCGCACGCCGAACGGCCGGAGGTTCGACGCGGCCACTCGGACCCGCATCGGCCGCCGGAAAAATGCCGGCGTAGGCCTCTGCGATGCTCGCTATCAACATGCGACGTATCTGGGCGGACAGCAATGTCTCGGACGTGAGGAGCCCGTTCGGTCCGGCGTTGCGGAGCAGGAACTGCATCACCTTCGCAACGGCCACCGTTCCCGCCCGGGAGGCGTGCCGGTCCAACGGGAATCGGACCGCGACCGGCTCGTCCGTGCCGGTGAATTCACCAACCGCCGCCTCGAACTCGGTGCGGCCGATCCGCACATGGAAGAGGTTGCAGTTCTCTTCCCAACGCAACTGATACGCGGTGTGCGCGTCCAGCACGACATGTTCGCCGGGCAGCAGCAACCGTTCCCCACTCGCGGCACGGGCCGCAAACCGCCCGCTGATCTGCTGGGAAACCAGGACGAAGTCGTCGAACGTCGACGATTCCATCAGGGTTGTAGCCGACCCATACGAGAGGGCGTAGACGCCTAGCCCAGTGGTGCCGCCCTCGGCGTGCCGGGCCCGGAACGCCGATAACCTGCCTTTTACAGCGAGGCGATGGGGACAGTAGACAGACGCGACTTGAGTTCTCGCGTCGTCCGGATCCGAGGTGTCGATCCGGATGCGCAGGCCGTCGATCATCAGGCTGTGGCCCGTTCGTGGATCGCCGTCGCCATTTCAAGCACGCTCAAGCCCCGCCCGACGGCTGACGTCGTCGGTTTCGCCGGCAGGCGCGGAGGGCGCCGCGACGAGGGAAAGGCCGCGGAGGCCGGCGGCGCGGTCGCGCGCGCAATCGCCTGCAAGCGGTGTCACCTCGTTCACGCTCGTCGTTTGGTAAGGGCCAATCAAGCCTGCACCGGCGCAGCGCGATTCACCCATGGCTATTGAGCCGTTGTGCCCACGAAATGCGACACCCTGACGTCAAGGAACAGCCGCGTATTCGATCGGCATCACCGGACGCCCGGTGGCGGCGCGCGCCGGCCTGGAGCGGACCAGTCGGGGCCACCAGAAGAAGGGTCCGAGGAGCCGGGCAAGCGCGGGGGTGACGAACGAACGCACGATGAGAGTGTCGAGCAGCAAACCGATCCCGATCGTCGATCCCATTTCCCCCACCGAGACCAGCTTCCCGGAAACCATCGCCATCATGGTGACGGCGAAGACCAGGCCCGCGGTGGTGACCACCTTGCCCGAGTTGGCGACCGCTCTGATCAGACCGGTGTTCAGGCCCGCTCGGCTTTCTTCGAGGTAGCGGGCGATGAGCAGCAGGTTGTAGTCAGAGCCGACCGCAACCAGGATGATGAAGGTGAGCGGCAGGCCAAGCCAACTCATCGGGATGCCGAGCACGTGCTGCCAGATCAGGACCGACAGGCCGAACGCTCCCGAGTAAGAAAACGCGACGGTTCCTATGATGACCAACGCCGCGATCACGCTTCGTGTGATGAGCAGCATCACCAGGAAGATCAACGCGAATGCTGCGGTGGCCGCGATGATCAGGTCCGTTTTGGCCGCATCCTGGATGTCCCAGTACGTCGTCGCCGCGCCGCCGAGATAGACGCGGGCGCCACTGAGGGTGGTGCCCTTCAGCGCCTCCTGCGCGGCCGCCAGATAGGTCTGGTCATGCTGGATGCCTTGCGCAGTGAGCGCCTCACCGTCGTGGTAGATCATGTATCGCGCGGCTTTGCCGTCCGGAGACACGAAGTATTTCAGGTCGATCCGGAAAGAGGGATTCGCGAAGGCGTCTGGTGGTAGGTAGAAGAATTCGTCGTTCTTCGCACTGTCGAAAGCGTAACCCAGGTCCATCATCTGGCGGCTCAGCTCGTCGAGTTGGGCCAACTGGGGTTCGATCGTGCTGTGCTCAGCCAGGATGACCCGGTGGAGTTGGTCGAGCTCATCGACGTTGCGGCTGAGTAGTTCGACCAGTTGTGGCAGCACCGAGTCCTGGATCAGTGCAGCTTGAAGATTCTTGTCCATCTGCTCGTCCAGCTGGTCGAACTTGTCGGTCGCGTCGAACAGCGATCGCAATGACCAGCAGAGCGGGATGTCGAAACAATGCTTCTCCCAGTAGAAGTAGCTTCGGACCGGACGCCAGACGTCGTCGAACTCGGCGATGTTGTCCCGCAGCGCATCCGTGACGTCTTTCATGCCCTGGGCGGCGTTGGCGGCGAGATGCGTCGCGCCGGCCTGTTGTGACGTCAATTGCTGCTGATGACGCATCAGTTCGGTCATGCGACTCGTGATGTCGGCCATGTCGGTCAGCCGGGTGTTCAGGTCGGTGAGGAACGGCACGAGCTCCTTGATCTTCGTTCCCATCGAGCCCATTGTGTAGGTGAAGGATGAATGCTCGAGCGGAGTCCCCAGCGGCCTGGTGACGCTCTGGATCAACCCCACGCCCGGAGTGTGAAAGACGCTGCGCGCCACCCGATCCAATGCGATCATATCCGTGCTGTTACGCATATCGTGATCGGACTCGACCATGAGCATGTCGCCGTTGAGCCTGCTGACCGGGAAGTGCCTGTCGCTCGCGGCATATCCCAGCTTCGACGGGCTGTCATCGGAGATGTAGATGCGGTCGTCGTAGTTGGGCCGGTAGCTGGGCAACGTCAGCGATCCCACAAGCACCACCAGGCAACTTGCCAACAGGACCCGGCCAGGCCACCGGACGGTAACCGTGCCGATCTTGCGCCAAATGCCGGCGCCTCCTTGGCGTTTCGGTTCGAATACCCCAAATCTGCTGCCGAGTGCCAGCACGGCCGGCCCGAAGGTCAGGGCGGCGCTGACCGCGGTGAGCATTGCCACGGCACAGGGGATCCCACAGGTGTTGAAGTAATTGAGCCGGGTGAACTTGAGGCAGAACGTCGCGCCGGCAACCGCAAGACCAGACCCCAGGATGACGTGCGACACGCCGTTGACTGCGGAATAGTATGCGGTTTCCCGGTCTTCGCCAGCGTGGCGTGCTTCGTGATAGCGGCCGATCAAGAAGATCGCGTAATCGGTGCCCGCGCCGAGGATGAGGGATACCAAGAGGTTCGACGCGAACTCCGATATCCCGATGAGCTTGTGGAAGGCCAACAAGGACACCAAGCCCCGCCCGCAGTTCAGTTCCAGCATCACCATGAGCAGGACGAGCAGCGCGGTCGAGACCGAGCGGTAGACGACCAGCAGCATCACGGTGATCAGGACGATGGTGACGAACATGATCATGATCAGGCTCTCGTTACCGGCTTCGAGCATATCCGCCGACAGCGGTGCCGAACCCGAGACGTAGACCTTCAGACCGGGCGGGGTTTTGTTCTGCGAGACCAGGTCTCGCACCGCCTTGATCGACTCGTCCGAGACCGCCGAGCCGAGGTTGCCGGCGGTCCGTACCAGCGTGTAGGACGCCTTTCCGTCGTTGCTCTGCACCCCCGCGGCGGTGGTTCCCTGCCCCCAGAGGTTCATCACGTATTGAACGTGTTTGTCGCGCCGTAGTTTTGCGACCAGATCGTTGTAGAACACATGGTCGCCTTCGTCCAACTTGTGTTCGCCTTCCAGCACGACCATCACCAGGCTGTTGCTGTCGGACTCTTTGAATACCTGCCCGATGTGGATGAGTGCTTGTGACGATGGCGCGTCGACCGGGACCAGCGGACCCCGGTTCGCTTCGGTGACCGGCTCCAGCTGCGGAACGACCGTGTTGAGTACAACCATGAGGGCGATCCACGCGAGCACCACGGGCACGGCGAACCTGCGAATGGCCTTGGCGAAGAACGGCCTTCGCGTGTTGTCACTATGGTTCATGCGGACAGCACCTGGCACCATACGCCGGCATGGTCACCGGTTGCCGTGTGTTCGGAACGCACCTGCCCGTCGACAGTGATACGGCAGCCGATGTTGCCGCCTGCCACCTGCGCGGCGATATCGGCGGTGGCCGTCGTCAAGACCGTTACTTCGGTGTGTGTCCACGGCAGCGCCGCGAGGTCGACCAGTACGGGGCGGGAGTTCACGTCCCAGTAGCTGGCCCTTCCCCACCCCGCGAGATCGCCGAAAATGTCGTATTCGATGCGTTTGGGATTGAACTGGGCTATCGAGAATTTGTTGCCCGGACTTCGAGTTCGGTCCTGGGAACCGAAGATCCCGTGTGCGGAGTCGATGATGAATGCCGCCAGGACAACCACGACGGCCACCAGGGCGGGCAGCCAGAGCCTGCTGACCAGCCGCCGACGTACGGACGCGACCATGAGTGTGACCCCTCCTGCGGGCCAAGGAAAGACATGCGGGGATGACAGTGAACGCAGCTGCGACGAAACCGCTAGGTGCGCAACCCGCTGAGCATCCGGGTGAAACTGGCAAGCTCGGCGAAGCCGTCCCCGGTGGGAGCGGATCGCCCGGCGGCCCGAAAGACGGTGTCGAGATCCGCACTGCTTGCCTTCCAGCCACGCTCGGCCAGATACGCCACCGGATCGGCGTGCTTTCCGGCGAAAGTCAGGTCGCGCATGTCTATTTCGGGGTCCCGCTCATTCCACATCGCATGGTGCATTCGCAGGTTATCGCCAAGCGCGTCGGCCCGGGGGCTGTCGATGTAGTCGGCCCCGAGCCGGCTGCCAGGGGCACTCAAGGCGGTGATCGCGTCGAGTATCTCGTCGTGTGTCTCGGGCGGTAGGTACCCGATGAGTAGGCCCTCGACGATCCAGACGGTCGGCTGAGCGCCATCGAAACCCGCTTGCCGCAATGCCGTTGACCAGTCCTGGCGCAAATCGATGCCCAGGCAGTGGTGCCCGTCTGCAGGCGGCCAGCCCAATCCGGTCAGGACGCTGCGCTTCCACTCGATTACCCGCGGTTGGTCGACTTCGTAGATGGACATCGCCGACGGCCAATCCAACCGGTAGGCGCGACAATCCAATCCGGCGGCCAGGATCACGGCTTGCCGAATGCCCGACTGACACGCGTCGAGGGCGAAGTCATCGAGGCTGCTACTGCGCATCCCGAAGTAGGCGGGCATCCAGGCGACATCGAGGTCGGAGAAACTGATTGTGCCGTCGACTATTTGGGTGAACAATCGTAGTCCGACCGCCCGGACCAATACCTCGGCGAACGGATCCCTGATTACCGGGTCGGTTTGCTTGCTGGCGACCGCCCGTGCCGCGGCCACCATCGTCGCCGTCGCGCCTACGCCGGTCTTGAGGTCCCAACTATCGTCACGGGTCCGTGGCATGATCGCCCCTTTGCATCATCTGGCCCCCGAACGAATCTGCGTCGCTCGGGTCGCTGTCTGATGCAAAGTTAGGGCGGCTACGACAGCCGGTCTACCCGGATTACGCGGGCGGTGGCCGGAAAACGCGGTGGCGCCCGGCTTTACACCGGGCGCCGGGGCGCTAGAGCATGCAGGACACGCAGCCCTCGACCTCTGTTCCCTCCAAAGCCATCTGGCGCAGCCGGATGTAGTACAGCGTCTTGATTCCCTTGCGCCAGGCGTAGATCTGCGCCTTGTTCACGTCGCGGGTGGTGGCCGTGTCCTTGAAGAACAGCGTCAGCGACAGGCCCTGGTCCACGTGCTGGGTGGCCGCGGCATAGGTGTCGATGATCTTCTCGTAACCGATCTCGTAGGCGTCCTGGTAGTACTCCAGGTTGTCGTTGGTCAGATACGGCGCCGGGTAGTAGACACGGCCGATCTTGCCTTCCTTGCGGATCTCGATCTTGCTCGCCACCGGGTGGATCGAGCTGGTCGAGTGGTTGATGTAGCTGATCGATCCCGTCGGCGGGACGGCCTGCAGGTTCTGGTTGTAGATGCCGTGCTGCTGCACCGACTCCTTCAGGCGCTGCCAATCCTCCTGCGTGGGAATGCGAACGCCCGCCTCGGCGAAGATCTCGCGCACCCGCGGGGTGGCCGGTTCCCACACCCGCTCGGTGTACTTGTCGAAGAACTCACCCGAGGCGTACTTCGACTTCTCGAAGCCGCCGAACTTGCTGCCCCGCTCGATCGCGATGCGGTTCGAGGCGCGCAGTGCGTGGTAGAGCACGGTGTAGAAGTAGATGTTGGTGAAGTCGATGCCTTCTTCGGAGCCGTAGTGGATGCGCTCGCGGGCCAGGTAACCGTGCAGGTTCATCTGGCCGAGGCCGATCGCGTGGGACTCGTTGTTGCCCTGCTCGATTGAGGGCACCGAGGTGATGTGGGTCTGATCGCTCACCGCCGTCAGCGCCCGGATCGCGACCTCGATGGTCTGCGCGAAGTCGGGCGAGTCCATCGTCTTGGCGATGTTCAGCGACCCCAGGTTGCACGAAATGTCCTTGCCCACTTTGGCGTACGACAAGTCATCGTTGAACACCGACGGCGTGGAGACTTGCAGGATCTCCGAGCACAGGTTCGAGTGGGTGATCTTGCCGTCGATCGGGTTGGCCCGGTTCACCGTGTCCTCGAACATGATGTAGGGGTAGCCGGATTCGAACTGCAGCTCGGCCAGCGTCTGGAAGAACTCCCGCGCCTTGATCTTGGTCTTGCGGATGCGGGCGTCGTCGACCATCTCGTAGTACTTCTCGGTGACCGAGATGTCGGCGAACGGCAGGCCGTAGACCCGCTCGACGTCGTACGGCGAGAACAGGTACATGTCCTCGTTCTTCTTGGCCAGCTCGAAGGTGATGTCGGGAATCACCACGCCCAGGCTCAGCGTCTTGATGCGGATCTTCTCGTCGGCGTTCTCGCGCTTGGTGTCCAGGAACCGGTAGATGTCCGGGTGATGCGCATGCAGGTACACCGCGCCGGCGCCCTGCCGCGCGCCGAGCTGGTTGGCGTAGGAGAAGGAGTCCTCGAGCAACTTCATGATCGGGATGACGCCAGAGGACTGGTTCTCGATGTTCTTGATCGGGGCGCCGTGCTCGCGAATGTTGCTCAGCAGCAACGCAACTCCCCCGCCACGCTTGGACAGCTGCAGCGCGGAGTTGATCGATCGCCCGATCGACTCCATGTTGTCCTCGATGCGCAGCAGAAAGCAGCTCACCGGCTCGCCACGCTGCTTTTTGCCCGAGTTCAGAAACGTCGGGGTGGCCGGCTGGAATCGCCCGTCGATGATCTCGTCGACCAGCTTTTCGGCCAGCACGGTGTCGCCGGCGGCCAGCGTCAGCGCCACCATGACCACGCGGTCCTCGAAGCGCTCCAGGTAGCGCTTCCCGTCGAACGTCTTCAGCGTGTAGGAGGTGTAGTACTTGAACGCGCCCAGAAACGTCGGGAACCGGAACTTCTTGGCGTAGGCCCGGTCCAGCAGCGTCTTGACAAAATTGCGGCTGTACTGGTCGAGAACCTCGCGCTCGTAATAGTTCTCCTTGATCAGGTAGTCGAGCTTCTCGTCCTGATTGTGGAAGAACACCGTGTTCTGGTTGACGTGCTGCAGGAAGTACTGATGCGCGGCCTCGCGGTCCTTGTCGAACTGAATCTTGCCGTCCGCGTCGTACAGATTCAGCATCGCGTTGAGCGCGTGGTAATCCGTCTCCCCCGGCAACGCGTGGGCTCCGGTGGTTACAGGCTCTGCAGCGACGGTTGGTGGCACGTCTGTTCCTTCCAAAAATTGGCTAAGCCCGCGCGGACGGCATCCACGTCGTCCTGGGTTCCCATGAGTTCGAAGCGGTACAGGTACGGAACGCCGCACTTGCGCGAGATCACGTTGCCCGCGTAGGCGAATTCGGCACCGAAGTTGTTGTTGCCCGCGGCGATGACGCCGCGGATCAACGACCGGTTGTGCTCATTGTTCAAAAAGGCGATGACCTGCTTGGGCACGTAACCGCCGGCGTTGAGGTCCGGGGTGGCCCGGCCGCCGCCGTAGGTGGGCAGGACGAGGACGTAGGGCTGGTCTACTTCGATGCGGCCATGCAGCGGAATCCGCGTGGCGGGGATCCCCAGCTTCTCGACGAAGCGGTGGGTGTTCTCCGACACCGAGGAGAAATAGACCAGTGGCGATGCCGCGGACGCGGCAACCAGGTCCCGAGCCGCGCGCAGCGGGTCGCCACGCGTCCAACCTGGGTTGCGCCCCCTGACGTCCATGGCACCGCAACCTCCTTACCTGACGTCTTGCCTTACGCGCTCAGTTCCGCCGCCGATAGCGCCTTGATGCGGTCCGGGCGGAAACCCGACCAGTGGTCGTTGCCGGCCACCACGACGGGCGCCTGCAGGTATCCCAGGGCCATCACGTAGTCACGCGCCTCGGCGTCCAGCGAGATGTCGACCTTCTCGTAGGCGATGCCCTGCTTGTCGAGCGCCTTGTAGGTGGCGCTGCACTGCACGCATGCCGGCTTGGTGTACACGGTGATGCTCATAGAATGCCGCTCCTTTGCGGAAGAGGGGGACCCAATGGACTGGCAACTACTTTTGGACTGCGTCTTTGTTAGGTTCAGCGATCCGCCAGGCCCCCTGATTCCCGTCGTACGGCGGGCGAGGTCGAACGACCTGTGTGTGCCGATTTCGGGGGGTTCGCCGAGCCTGGCTGGCTCGGCGGCCCGGGGATCTGCCGGTGCTCGAAACACTACACCTAGTGGGTGACAAGTTGTCGAGATACAAGATGTTCTGAATAACAATTTTGAAATTCCCTGGTCGTGAGCCTTGTCGCGGAAAAATCCGGACACCCGCTCGGCGTGTCGCAGATCACACGCCGGGGCGGGGGTTCCGATAGGGATTGGTATAGCAGCGGCCACCGACAACACCGCCGGCGGCGACGAACCCATCCGCAGCCAGCAAAGCCGCCAGGCGGACCTGGCGGCTTCTGCTATTCGGTTAGGGCAACCGCGCTGGTCGCCCGGCGAGCGGCTTGTTGACTTCTGCCAATCAGTCGACTTCGGCGGCCAGCTTGCCGACCACGTCGCGCACGTTCGCCGTCACCTCGGGGTGCTCGCCGGGCGCCTTGCCCGCCAAGGTCTTGAACGGCACCGACAGTTTGATCGCCTCGACCACCCGTGCGCCGGCGATGCCGAAGGACTTGCGGGTGTCGTCGTGCGCCCACACCCCGCCGTACTGGCCGAAGGATCCCCCGATGACCGCCAGGGGCTTGCCTTTCAGCGCGCCGTCGCCGAACGGGCGCGACAGCCAGTCGATCGCGTTCTTGACGACGGCCGGGTAGCTGCCGTTGTACTCGGGAGTCACCACCAGGGCGGCGTCGGCATCGGCGGCCGCGGCGCGCAGCGCGGTCACCGGGGCCAGCGGCGGCGCGCCGGTGTTCATCGCGTCGTCGATCTCTTCGTTATAGAAGGGCAGTTCCGCGAGGCCTTCGAAGATCGTGACGGTCACGTCGTCGGCGGCGACCTCCCGCGCCAGTTCGGCGATCTGGCGGTTGATCGACGCGGCCCGCAGGCTTCCCACTAACGCCAAGATTTTGATTGCCACTGTTCCCAGGTTCCCTTCGATCGTTGCGTACATCCTCGCACGGCCTAACCGGACTGTAGTCCACTTTATTCCGGCGGCGTTAAAGTGCAGGGGTGAGCGAGCGGTCCGGTGAGTTGCACGTGTGCGCGCCCCAGGTGGTGTACCAGGAACGGGGCGACGCGGCGCGCAACCGCGCCCTGCTCCTCAAGGCTGCCCGAAACCTGGTCGCCGAGCGCGGCGCCGACGCCGTCACCACCGACGACATCGCCGCGGCCGCCGGGGTGGGCAAGGGCACGCTGTTCCGCCGCTTCGGCAGCCGGGCCGGTCTGATGATGGTGCTCCTCGACGAGGACGAACAGGCCGTTCAGCAGGCGTTCCTGTTCGGTCCGCCGCCCCTGGGCCCCGGCGCGCCCCCGACGGACCGGCTGGTCGCGTTCGGCCGCGAGCGGATCCGTTTCGCTCACGACCACTGCGAACTGCTGTCCGCCGCCAATCGCGACCCGCAGAACCGGCACAACGCACCGGCGATGGTGTTACGCACGCACGTGCGGATGCTGCTCAAGGCGGCCGATTCCACCGGCGACCTCGATGCCCAGACCGACGCATTGCTCGCGCTGCTGGACGTCGATTACGTCGAACATCAACTGGCCGAGGGCGGTCACACGCTGGCAACGTTGGGCGACGCGTGGGAGAGCCTGGCACGCAAGCTGTGCGGGCGGTGAACGCCACGGATTGGGTCCTGCACGTCGACCTCGATCAGTTCCTGGCCTCGGTCGAGTTGCGCCGCCACCCCGAATTGGCCGGGCTGCCGGTCATCGTCGGCGGCAGCGGCGACCCGAACGAACCGCGCAAGGTCGTCACCTGCGCCTCGTACGAGGCCCGGGAGTTCGGTGTGCGGGCGGGCATGCCGCTGCGCGTGGCCGCCCGCCGCTGCCCCGAGGCCACCTTCCTACCCTCGGATCCGGCCGCCTACGACGCGGCCTCCGATCAGGTGATGGGGGTGCTGCGCGATCTGGGCCATCCGGTCGAAGTGTGGGGCTGGGACGAGGCCTATGTCGCGGTGACGGCACAGGACCCCGCCGAGGTCGCCGAGCAGATCCGCAGCGTCATCTCCTCGGAAACCGGGCTGTCCTGCTCGGTCGGCATCAGCGACAACAAGCAGCGCGCCAAGGTCGCCACCGGATTCGCGAAACCGGGCGGCATTTTTGTGCTGACCGATGCGAACTGGCTGCCGGTGATGGCCGAGCGCCCCGTCGACGCGCTATGGGGCGTGGGCCCCAAGACGGCGAAAAAGCTTGCCGAACTTGACATCACGACGGTCCGGCAACTGGCCCACTGCGACGCCGAGCTGCTGACCGCGACGTTCGGCCCGCGCACCGGGCTGTGGCTGCTGCTGTTGGCCAAGGGCGGTGGCGACAGCCACGTCAGCGCCGAGCCATGGATGCCGCGCTCGCGCAGCCACGTCGTCACCTTCCCGCGCGATCTCACCGATCGCTCCGAAATGGACACGGCCGTAACGGATTTGGCCGAACAGGCGCTGACGGACGTGCTGGCGGCGGGCCGGGTCGTGACCCGGGTGGCGGTCACCGTACGGACCGCGACCTTCTACACGCGCACCAAGATTCGCAAGCTCGACGCGCCCAGCACCGACCGCGACGTCATCGTGGCCGCGGCCCTGCGGGTGCTCGACCTATTCGAGCTCGACCGGCCGGTCCGCTTGCTGGGGGTGCGCCTCGAGCTGGTCATGGGGGACTAGCGGCGGGCCGGGCCGCAGCGCCTTGGTGAAGATCACGTTCACCTGGCGCATCGCCACGCTATAGGGCCACCACGCAAGCCTTTTGAAGGCGTAGAACGCGCGGATGTCGGCCGAGGTGTAGATCAGGTATCGGTTCTTGGCCACCCCGGCCAGGATCTTGTCGGCGGCCTTCTCCGGCGACACGGCATGGCCGGCGAATCGGCGCACCCACCGCGCGACGTTGGGGTCTTCGCGGTCCACGCCCGCGATCTCCACGGTGTTCACCAGCGGGGTGTTCACCGCGCCGGGCACCACCACCGACACGCCTATCCGGTGGCGGGCCAGGTCGAAGCGCAGCACCTCCGACAGGCCGCGCAGCCCGTACTTGCTGGCGCTGTAGGCGGCATGCCAGGGCAGGGCCACCAGCCCGGCCGCCGAGGACACGTTGACCAGATGCCCGCCGCGCTTGGCCGCCACCATCGGCGGGACGAACGTCTCGATGACGTGGATCGGGCCCATCAGGTTGATGGCGATCATCTTGCTCCACTGCTCGTGGGTGAGCCGGTCGACCGTGCCCCACGCCGAGACGCCGGCGATGTTCAACACGACGTCCATGCTGGGATGTGCGGCGTGGATATCGGCGGCGAACGCCGCCACCTGCTGGTAGTCGGCGATGTCCAGGGCCCGATGCTCGGGGACCTGAGCGCCCAGTGCGCGCGCGTCGGCGACCGTCTGCTCCAGGCCGTCGCGATCCCGGTCGGTCAGATAAAGTTCGGCGCCCTGCGCGGCCAGCCGTAACGCCGTGGCACGCCCGATGCCGCTGGCCGCACCGGTGACCAGGCACCGCTTCCCCGCGAAAGACCGCCCGGATCCCCTCTGCGCCATGGCGGTGACGATACCGGCGGTACCACCGCGCTAGGGACGGCCCGCCCACAGCGCGTGCAACCACAGCCGCTCGAGCACGCGCACCCGCCGGTCCCGATCGCTGTCGGCTCCGGCCAGCACCGGGTCGCCGGTCAACATCAGCGCGGTGGTGCCGGCCAGGGTGCGGATCAGGGTCGGCAGGTCGTCGCTGATCGGATTGGCGGTTCCGGCCTTCATCTCGGCCTCCACAATCGCGACGATCTGGCCCAACACCACCTCGAACTGCTGGTCCAGCAGGTCGCGGATCTCGACGTCGGTGTGGCGGGCCTCGTTGCAGGCGGTCATCAGCGGGTCGTTGTGCGCGTAGACCGCGGCCGCGCTGCCGACCATCCGCTTGGCGAACTCCTCGGGCGACTCCCCCGGCTGGCGTGGCGCGAAGTACTGCGTGAGCTCTTCGAGTTCCTCGGTGGCCTCGGCCATCAGTTGCGCCAGCACCGCGTATTTGGAGTCGAAATAGAAATAGAAGCCGGACCGGGCCACCCCGGCCCGCAGGCTGATGGTGCTGACCGACAGCTCCGCAAAAGGCTTTTCCTGCAGCAATTCACGCACCGCAGCCACGATTGCCTGGCGTTGCTTGTCGCCACGCCGTCGGGCGCCCGGCTCGGGAGTGGCGGGGTCGCTGGTCACTCCCTGACCTTGCACCACGCCGCCCGAAAAGCAAACTTGACAGCCGTCAAGTTTTTCAGCGAAGGTTATGAATCAGTGACGGCCGTCACCGGGAGGGCACGCAAAGGAGCGTTTATGACCGCCACCATCAGCACCCCGCAGTACCTGTTGGATCAGGCGCGGCGCCGGTTCACCCCGACACTGCAGACCATCCCGGGGATGGCGGCGATCGAGAAGCGTCTGCTGGCCCACGAGTGGCAGACCAAGATCCTGGCGGAACCGCCGGCCGGCAGCGACCTCAAACCCGTGCTGGGCGACGCCGGGCTGCCGATCCTCGGCCACATCATCGAGCTGTTCCGCGGCGGCCCGGACTATGCGTTGCACCTCTATCGAAACCACGGCCCGCTGATCTATCTGGACTCGCCGATCATGCCGGCGGTCACCGCGCTGGGACCCGACGCCACCCAGGCCGTCTTCTCCAACAGGAACAAGGACTTCTCGCAGAAAGGCTGGCACCCGGTGATCGGGCCGTTCTTCAACCGCGGCCTGATGATGCTCGACTTCGATGAGCACATGTACCACCGCCGGATCATGCAGGAGGCCTTCACCCGCAGCCGGCTGACCGGATATGTCGAGCACATCGATCGGGTGGCGACCGACATCGTCGCCAACTGGCCGACCAATGACGCGCGGTTCCTGTTCCACCCGGCGATGAAGGAGCTCACCCTCGACATCGCGTCGCTGGTGTTCATGGGTCACGAGCCGGGGTCCGACCACGACCTGGTCACCAAGGTCAATCAGGCGTTCACCACGACGACGCGCGCCGGCGGCGCCATCATCCGGCAGCCGATCCCGCCGTTCAAATGGTGGCGGGGCCTGAAGGCCCGCAAGTTGCTGGAGGACTACTTCGTCGAGCGGGTCCGAGATCGCCGCAACGCCACCGGCAACGACATGCTCACGGTGCTGTGCCACACCGAGGACGACGACGGCAACAGCTTCACCGACTCCGACATCGTCAACCACATGATCTTCTTGATGATGGCCGCCCACGACACGTCCACCTCGACGACCACCACGATGGTCTACAACATGGCCGCCAATCCGCAGTGGCAGGAGCGGGCGCGCGAGGAGTCGGCCCGCCTCGGCGACGGGCCGCTGGACATCGAGTCGCTGGAGAAGCTGGAAACGCTCGAACTCATCATGAACGAGTCGCTGCGCATGGTGACTCCGCTGCCGTTCAACATGCGGATGGCGGTGCGCGACACCGAGTTGCTGGGACACTACATCCCGGCCGGAACGAACATCACCATCTGGCCCGGCATGAACCACAGGCTGTCCGAATTGTGGACGGAGCCAGACAAATTCGACCCGGAGAGGTTCGCCGAACCGCGCTCGGAGCACAAGAGGCACCGGTATGCGTTCGCGCCGTTCGGCGGCGGCGCGCACAAGTGCATCGGCATGGTGTTCGGTCAGCTGGAGGTCAAGACGGTCGTGCACCGGCTGCTGCGCCGCTACCGCATGGAGCTGGCCCGGCCCGGCTACCAGCCGCACTGGGATTACGGCGGCATGCCGATTCCGATGGACGGCATGCCGATTGTGCTGCGCCCGCTGTAGAGCATCCCCGGCGGTGGCCGCCGTCGGGGTAGGGACGGAGTTTCATGTGCGCTATCACCGGCGCTAGCGCACATGAAACTCACCCCGTGATCGCCGAGAGCGGCCGCCTCACTCGAGAGCGAAAAGCCGGTTGGCGCAAGCGATCACCGCACGCAGCGCGGACTGCGTCGCATCGTCCGACCAGCCCATCGCCCATTCGGTGCGCGCCCCGTCGCCACCGCGGATGAACGTGGCGATGCCGGTCGCCGACCGCATCTGATGAAATCGGACGATCTCGACCGTCATCCCGCACTCATGCAGCATCGCGGTCAGCGCCGCGATCGGCCCACCGGCGGCGGCGGTGAGCGTGCTGATGCGATCGCCCATCGCGATCACCGCCCGGAAGTCGCGGGCCTGCGGGCCCAGCCGGGTCGCGACGCGACCTGCGTCGGCGCATTCCCAGTGGCCGAGCCGCAGTGGGCCGGTGTTGCGTCCGTAGGTCGCGACGAAGCCCTCCCAGGACATGGTGTCGGCCTGTTCGCGCAGGCCGCGGGGCAACGCGACGCCGAAGCGTTCGCCGAACCACGCGCTGGCGGGGTGGAAAGAGTGGAGCTGTTGGCGCTCGGGAAAAGTCATCGTGCCGGTCTTCTCTGGTCTGCTGGAGCGACCGACGACAGTAGCTTCCGACCCACAGCGGGGGGTCGGTCAGGATCAGACCCCGCTGCGGGTGCTAGCTACTACGAAACGCTCGAAAAGACGCACGAGCGTTGACATTAGACCTCCGGGCGCCGCACCTGCAACTTCCGCCCGAACAAACGAACCGTACAAAAATATAGAAATTAATCCCAAAAGTTTGGTTTACCCATGTTTAACAGGGGGTATGACGGCGATCGACAGTCAATTAGACGGCTGTTCAACTACCCCTCACATGGAAGGCACGATCATGAAGGCGAAGAGCACCAAGAAAACCCTCAAAGCTGCCGTCGCGGCCCTCGGGGTGGCCGTGGTGTTAGCAGTACCGGGGTGCGCGACAACCGTTACCGGGGGCGCCGGGGGCTCGGGCCTCATCGGCGGCGCCGGCGGCGGCGTCGGCACCATTGGTGGCATTCTAGGCAGCCTCGGCCTTTAATCCGATTGAGCTAGCGTCCCGCCGGGGACCGCCGTTCTCGGCGGGGCGCTATTTCCGCACTGACCCGCGTTCGACCGGGTAATAATTGCAATTCCGCGCATTGATGAATGCTCTATCGATGCTGCAATTCAGCCGGTAATTCGTCGCGCGGCGTACGTCACCGCGTCCTTTCGCGCCCGTCGGCCGCTCCGGTCAATCATGTTGCCTTAGTTGGTGTTTGCCGCGCGCCGGCACACGCCCCGCATGACAAAATTAATTGCTGATTGCCTCTTTACGCGTGTTGAATAGCCGTTATA
>NZ_LZLL01000526.1:0-589 GCF_001669335.1 Mycobacterium sp. 1245852.3
TCGGTGTAGCCCGCACGGAACAACTTCGCGCAGCCGGTCAGGTACTTCATATACCGGTCGTAGACCTCCTGGGACTGCAGGGCGACCGCCTTGTCCTTGTTGGCCTCCAGGTTGGCCGCCCAGATGTTGAGGGTCCGCGCGTAATGCTGCTGCAGCAGCTGCACCCGCTCGATCGTGAAGCCCGCCGCCTCGCCGAATTTGAAAATGTCTTCCTGCGCCGGGAGTTGTCCACCCGGGAAAATTTCCTGGCCGATGAATCGAGCGAATCGGATATCGCTCATCGTGATGGAAACACCGCGCTCGTGCTGCTGTTTTTGCGTGTAGGTCAAGATGGTGTGCAACAGCATTCGGCCGTCGTCGGGAAGGATCTCGTAGGCGCGCTCGAAAAATGCGGGATAGCGCTCCATCTTGAAAGCTTCGAAGGCGCCAATCGTGACGATCCGGTCGACCTTGTCCTCGAACTCTTCCCAGCCCTGCAACCGCACCTCGATGTTGCGGCTGGTCGGCAATCCGGCCAGCTTGTTCTTGCTGTACTCAAATTGATTGCGGCTCAGCGTGATCCCGATGACGTTGACGTCGTACTTCTCGA
>NZ_LZLL01000527.1:0-1588 GCF_001669335.1 Mycobacterium sp. 1245852.3
CAGCACCTGCGCGATGCAGCTCATCGGCGACACGAAGAAAGCCTGCAGCGACCCACCGATGCGCTGACCGCACTGTCCGCCACGGGAACGCCCATCACTTTCGCCAGCGTCGCCCGTAAAGCGGGCATCTCGACTGATTTCCTCTACCGCCAGCCTGCTCTGCGCCAACGTATCCACGAGCTGAGGAACAGCGCGCCCACCCGAGTCGCATCGACTGCCCCACAAGACTCGGATAGCGCATCCGGAGCGGTCCGCGCCTTGTCGGCGCAGATCAAGCGGTTGCGGCGACGACACCAAGAAGACACCGCCGCCCTGGAAAAAGCGCTGGCCGTCGCCCAAGGCGAAAATCTTGCGCTGCGACGGAAACTGGCCACCTACGAATAGCCGAACGGGATGGACCATAGGTGCTGGGAGCGACATCACGCGGGGCCGGTCGCGATACTCGCGGCGTCCCCGCGGGTGGTCTTTCGGCCCACAACGAACACCGGTGAAACGGCGGGATGCCTGCCCAAGAACTGTCGGTGCCCTCCGGTAGCGTCAATATTTGCAGCGGGGTGCTGCATGGAGTGCGGGTCCGGGGTTGCCGGGAGAGTGAGGCGTTGCGTGAGCGAATTGCCGTCGCGGGGTGTGGTGTTCTGGCCAGTCGGTACCGGGGACAGCACGACCGTCATTGTTGACGATCAGGTTGTGCTGCAGGTCGATCTGCACGATATGGCCAAGGCCGATGATGACAGCAACCCGGAAGTCCCGGTGGTCGACAAGCTGGTGGATGCCTTGCCTCAGGTCGACGGAAAGCCCTACCTCGCGGTGTTTGCGCTGACCCACGCCGACAAGGACCACTGCCTGGGTTTCGCCGATTTGCTGGACCAGGTGCAGATCGGGGAGTTGTGGTCGACGCCGCGGTTGTGGCGCGAGTTCAGTGACCCCGACGCCCCCGATCCGTGCGCGGACGCGATCGCGTTCCGGGAAGAGTCTGAACGGCGCATCGAGGCAACCAAGGCCGCCTTGGCTGCTGGGTCGACGCCGGCCAGCGGTGATCGCATCGTGGTGGTCGGTTACGACGACGAGCACGGGGCCCACCCCTACGACGAGCTGCCCGATGAGTACAAGGCCTGGCCCGGGCAGGCGTTGACGGTGCTCGACGGGCAAGAGTGTGCCGGGCGGTTCGAAGCGTTCATCCACGCGCCGTTCAAAGATGACTGCGCCGCCGCGCGCAACGAGACGTCGCTGGCGATGCAGGTGACGCTGACCGACGAGTCTGGGATCGACGGGAAGGTGCTGCTGTTCGGCGACCTTGCCCACGACACCCTCATGAAGATTTTCGACTACAGCGAGTACTACGACCGGGAGCAGTATCTGGAGTGGAATGTGCTTCTGGCGCCGCATCATTGCTCGAAACGGGTGATGTACGAACGTGATGGGGACGGCAAGGAGCACCTGCAGCTTGACGTCCTCAACGCGTTCGAGCGTCACGCCCGGACCGGTTCGGTGATCGTGGCCAGCAGCGCGGTGATCCCGGCCAGTGACGTCGACGGGGCCAACCCGCCGCACCGGATGGCCGCCGATCGATACATGGAGACTGCGCAGG
>NZ_LZLL01000528.1:0-23729 GCF_001669335.1 Mycobacterium sp. 1245852.3
CTGGCGTCGGATGAAGGGAGTCAGCAATTCCTGTCCCCCCTTTCCACCAGCGGTCCACCCGGTGCGTCATTCGGGTTTGGCGTGTAACGCACGTCCGGGATCATCGTCTCCGGGTCGCGCCCGAACGACTGCTCGAGTGCCCGCAGGGCTCCCGACAAACCTGTCCCGGTCAAGACCGCGTTGTCGACGGCGCTGTAGGTCACGTCGAGCGTCAGCGACTGGTTGAGATAATCGCCGCGGATGATCTTCGGGACGTTGTCGATGTCGAACGGTGCAGTGAAAATCAGCTTCAGCGCGCCGATCAGGTCCGGCGACGCCCGGCCGAGCTCCTTCAGCGGGCACTGCAGCGCCTGCAGGTCGGTGTGCAGCGGCCCGCGCGCCTCCGACAGGTACTGGTCGGCGGTCTGGCTGAGCCGCCCCACCGAGTCGACGGCGTTGATCAGCAGGTTCTTGGTGTCGGCGAAATGCTTGATCAGCGGCGGGACGTCGGTGAGCACCCGATCCAAGACGTCGGCCCGGCCCCCCACGTAGGTCAACAGCCGGTTGGTCGAGTCGATCGCGTGCGTGATGTCATCGCGCTGCTGATTGAGCTGGTTGGTGAAAGTGTCCAGCTTGCCGAGCAGCGCCCGGATCTGGTCGCCCCGCCCGTTGAAGATGTTGTAAACCTCGTTCTGCAACACCTCCAGGTTCGGGATGCCGCCGCCGCGCAGGATCAGCGAGAGGCTGGCCAGCGTCTGCTCGGTGGTGGGGTACGAGGTCGAGTTCTTCAGCGGAATGGTGTCGCCGCTCTTGAGCAGTTCGGGCGACGGGTTAGGGGGCGCGGCGAGCTCGACGTGCTGGGAACCCAGCAGCGACGTCTGGCCGATCCTGGCGGTGGCGTTCTTGGGCAGCTTGGTGTTCTTGTCCACGCCCAGGGTCAGGGTGGCGATCCAGTTCTTCAGCTTGATGGCCTTGATCGAGCCGACGAAGACGTCGGCAACCATCACCTTGCTGTTGCCGTTGATCGCCAGGGTGTCGGGCACCTGCACATAGATGGTCATCGCGCCTGACCCACTGCCGGGACCACCCGGAACCGTCAGGTTCGCAATCCCGCGCCAGCCACACGAGCTGAGCACCATCGCGGCCACCAGCAGGGTCAGCCCTTGCCAGGTCCGGCGACGGACCACCAGCAGCGCGCCCCTCATGGGCCGACGGTTCGGCTTGCCGCTCACTGGCCACCTCCGAAGTCAGCGGGTGCTGCCGGGCCACCGGCGTTCGGCGCCGGCGCCGACACCGGCGCCGGTGTCAGGGCGACCGGGCCCGGGACCACCTCCGGCCCCGGCGGCGGCGGAATCGGCACCGGGGCATTCAGCCCGATGGGCGGCACGATCGGGTTCTCGTCGTAGGCGTTCGGCGGACCCGGCGGGGTCTGCAGGGTCGACTGGACGGGCGCGATGTTCGGCCCACCCATCAGCTCGCCCAGCGAGTCCGGGGTCATCAGGCCCGCGGTGATCGGCCCGACCTGCTGGCCCTGCATACCCGGAGCGACGATCCAGCCCGGCTGGGTGTTGCGGTGCGACGTCGGGGTGTCCGGTGACCAGATGCCCGGCACGGTGGTGTCCTTGTATCCGTTCGGCGGATGCAACCGCGGCTCGGAGTAAGCCACTTCCTTGGGTAGCACCGCGGCCGGGCTGAACGCGTTCAACCCGAACGGCAAGTAGTTGAACTTGATCGCATCCAAAATCGGCGAGAGGTACTGCGCACACAGTTCGGCCGACTCCTGGTAGCCCAACCGGCTAGCGGCCTGGATCGCACTGCAGACGAACTGCATCGGGTTGGCGAATTCGGTCAACGCCGGAAGGGATTCGAGCGCGCCTTGCGCCGGGTGATAGGCCTGCAACGTGTTTGCTGCCGCGGTCGGCAGCACGTGCAACGTGGTCTCCAGCCCATTGAGAGGATCTGGTTGGACCAGTGTGTTAGTGAGGTCCGCGAAATGGTGAAAGTCATCAGCCAGCACTTCGCGGTTCTTGTCGAGGAACGGACGAATTGTGGCGAGCAAGCTGTCGATTTGTTGCACCGCGTTGGACAGGTCGCTATCGGAATGCGCGAGCCGGGTGGTGAAATCCGCCAGGTTCTGGTTGAGCGCGACGAACTGCTGGTCGTCCTGGTGCAGTGCGTTGACGAACAGCGCCAGGCTGCGCACCACCGCAAACAAGTCACCGCGACCCTCGTTCAATGCAGTCAGCGCCTGCGACAAGTTGGTCAGCGTGGTGTTGAACTGCTTGCCCTTGCCGGCCAACCCGTCCGCGAACGAGGAGATGACCTCACCGAACGGCCCCGTCGGCTGCTCGGGCGTCGGGCCCAGCTTGGAGATGATGTTGGTGATGCTGTTGCGCAGCTGGTCCCACTCCACCGGCACCTGCGTGCGCTCCTCGGGGATCACCGCGTTGTCGGCCAGCACCGGACCGCCCTTGTAGGCCGGCTCCAGCTGAATGGACCGCGAAGCCACCAGGGTGGGGTTGAGGATCACCGCCGACGCGTTCGCCGGAACCTTGTACTTGTTCTCGTAGTGGAAGGTGACCTTCATCTTGTCGCCGCTGGGCTCGATCTTGTCGATCGCCCCCACCCGCAGGCCCATGATCTGCACCTTGTCCCCCGCGTACAGCGCGTTCGCCGCCGGGAAATAGGCCACCACGGTGTTGTTGGTCAGCTTCTCGTACAGCCGCCAGCCGACGTAGCCCACGACGAGCGCCAGGATCACCACCAGCGAACCGATGATGACCGAGGCCCGAGACAGCTTCGGTAGCCGAATATTGCGGATGTCAAAGATGGTGCTCAATTCTGGCTACCTCCCCCCGCTGCGCCGCTGCCTCCGGCTCCGCCCGGGTTGATGAACGGGGCCGGCAGCTGGTTGCCCAGCCCGGGTGGCGCGGCCGGCCCCGGCGGGAAGCCCGGCGCGAACGTCGACGGCGGCGGCGTCGGCCCGGCCGGCGCCAGGTTCTCGGTGCGTGCACCCGGCGGCGCTTGCGCCGGCAACGGCACCGGGGTGCCCGGAACGTCGGGCGGCGGATCACCCGGCCGGCCCGCGATCGGGATGCCCGGCGTCGGCGGCAAACCGGCGGGGTTGGGCGGCGACGTCATCACGTCGACCGGCGCGGGGAAGCCCGGCCCGCCGAACGGGCCCGACGCCGCGCCCGCACACGGCAACGGATTCCATGGCCGCGGCAGACCCTCGTCCCCGACGGTGACATTGCCGCCGGGGTTGGCCGGCGTGTACGAGCACGGCGATCCCGGTGGGACGGCCGGGCCAGGATGATCGGGCGTGCCTTCCAGCACCGGCGGCGCCGGCGGCGGCGCACCGTTGGGAAACCGAGTGCCGTTCGGGTCAGGGAACCGGAAGGCCGGTAAACCCACACTGCGCCAGAAGTTCTCCGGATCGATGCCGCGCTTCTTAAACGCCGCGTCAATAAACGGTTGCAGAATCGCACCGGGAGGCAGGTTGGTGATAGCAACTTTGGCGAACGGACCTGAGCCGACGGCATCGTTCAAACCCGGCAAAGATTTGCCGAGATCGACGAAACCCGCGGCGATGTCGTCCTTGCGCTGCACCAGGACATCGCTGAGCGTGCGCAGCTGCTCTAGCACGTGGTTCAGGTTCGGGTTGTCGTTGATCAGGCCCTTGACCTGTTCGGAGATCGCGGCGATGTTGCCCAGCAGGGCGTCGATGGCCTGGCCGCGTTCGTTGAAGGCGACCAGCAGCGTCTTGGTGCTGACCAGCAACCGGTCGATCTGATCGCTACGATCACCAAGAATGCCCGCCACCTGGTTGGCCTGGGCCAGCAGGTGCTTGACCTCTTCGTCGCGCTTGCCGATGGTGGCGGAGAACTTCTCAAGGCCTTCCAGGGCCGGGCTCAGGTGCGGGTAGGTCTGGTCGATGGTCTGCGACAGCACGTGCAGGGACTGCTTAATAGTGTCGATGTCCCAGCCCTGGGCGGCCTTGGTGAAGTCGGATGCCGCGTCGTAAATCTGGTAGGGCGTGGTGCTCTGGCCGATCGGCAACGTCGCGCCCGGGCGCAGCGGCTGAGTGCCGCGCGCCTCCAGATCAAGGACCTTCTTTCCGAGGATGGTGTCGGTCTTGACTGCGAGCCGGCTCTCGGTGCCGATGGTGCTGGCCCCGATGGAGAACTCCACCACGATGTGGTCGCCGTCGATCTTGAGGCCCTCGACCTTGCCGACGTCCACGCCGGCGATGCGCACCTTGTCGCCGTTGCTGAGACCTCCGGTGTCGGTGAATTGCCCGTAATAGTGCGGTTTGGCCATCAACATCGGGACGCTGGTGAAGCTTTGGCCCACACCGATCACCAGCAGCATCACGACGATGCTCATCAGCCCGATGCGGACCCGGTTCGGGGGTTCGAGTGTTCTCATTGCGGAGTGCACCTACCCGTCGGCTGCTGGAACAGCCGGACCGTGCGGACCGGGCCGCCGGCCTGCAGACCGTTGATCTTCAGGGTCAGATCGCACAGATAGAAGTTCGCGAAGTCCCCATAGGCCCCGACGCGCCCGATCAGGTTTAACGCCGCCGGTGTTCGATGGAGCAGATCACTGAGCTGATCGCGCTGGTCGATGAGCGGCTGTTGGATCGCATCGAAGCGATCCAACGTCTTGTGCAGCAGCGTGCGATTCTCGGCCAGCAGGTCGGCGACCGTGCCGGCGGCGTTGCTGATGTGCGCGGTCCCCCCGGCCAATTGGTCACCGTGGTCCTTCAGACCGGTGATCAACACCTCCAGATTGTTGATGGTCTGGTCGAACTGCTGCCGGTGCCGGACCGTCGTGTCCAGCACGGTGTTCAGGTTCTTGATGACCTCGCCGATCGCCTGGTCGCGCTCGCCGAGTTGGCTGGTCAGCTGCGCGGTTTGGTCGAGGATGTCGTTGATGGTGCCGCCCTCACCCTGAAACGCGGTGACCAGCGAGCTCGTGATGGTGTTGACCTTTTGCGGGTCCAGCGCCCGGAACAACGGCTTGAAACCACCGATCAGGGCGTCGAGGTCGAGGGCCGGCTGGGTGCGGGCGAGCGGGATGAACCCACCCGGCGCCAGCACCTTGTCGGCGCCGTCGCCCTGACCGCGCTTGAGTTCGAGGTAGCGGTTGCCGATCAGGTCCAGGTAGCGGATCTGGGCGGTTGTCGACTGGTAGAGCGGGATCGAGCGGTCGACGTTGAATTTCACCCGCGCCCGCTTGCCGCCGTCGACCAGTTCCACCGTGTCGACCTTGCCGACCTCGACCCCGGAGGCGCGGACGAACTGGCCCGCGCGCAGACCGCTGACGTTGGTGAACTCCGCCGAGTACCCGCTGGTGCGGTCGAAGCGCATCTGACCGAACACCACGATGATCATCACGGTGAAGACCAGCAGCACCACCGAGAAGATGCTGAGCTTGACAAGGGTTCCGGTGATTTTCATGGGTTGATCGTGTTATCCCCTACCTGGCGTCCCCAGACGTACTCGGCCGCAAACGGCGATCCGGTGTCCAGGTGGTTGTACGGCGCGAGGCTGTTGCCGGTGTCCATCACCAGTTCCGGTGCGGGCCACAGGTGACGGGTGATGGGCTGCCAGCACCCCGGGGCACCGCCGGGGCCGCCGCGCGCGTTCACCCGGGGCAAATTCTCCGGATAGGTATACGGGTTAGGCACCCCACCGACCAGCCCGGCGAGCCCACCAATTCCCATCGTCAGGCCGAGAAGTGCCGCACTGCTGGTGGGGTTAAACAAGAGCCCCGCAAGGGAGGTCACTTCCGTGTTCGTTTTCAGCGCGTAGCCGTTACCGCCGGCGAAGGCCTTGACGCTGGGTTCGAGGTCGTGGTAGTTGCGGATGGTGCAGTACAGCTCGGGGCTGTAGGTGTCCAGCAGTTGCGCCGTCGGCACCAGGTCCTGCGCGGCGCGGGCAAAATACGGCCCAGCACGTCCAAAGATGTCTTCACCAGTGTTGCCTAAACCAGCGGCCGACAGCAGCGCTTGGTCGAAATCTCTTTGCTGAGAGTTGAGTGTGCGGGAGGTGATCACCGCATTGTTCACAAAGTCCAACAAATCCGGCGACGCGTTTGCATACGTGTCCCCCACCGCCGCGAGCTGCTGAATGTCCTTGCGCGACTGGGGCATCCGCGGATTCACATCATCGAGCAGCACATTGGCGTTGGCCAACGACTGACCCAACTTCTCCCCCAACCCCGTCAACGCCTGCGCCGCCGCACTCAACGTCAGATTCAGTTTGACCGGATCCACCTTCTCCGCGATCGAAGTGATCGTCTGAAACAACGTGTTGATCTCGGTGGTCACCGAGCGCGCGTCAATCACGTGCTCATGGGTGATTCGTTGAGCGGAAGGGATTTTCGGAGAGCTCAGCGATACATACTTGTTGCCGAACACCGTGGACGCTTTGATATCGGCGTTCACATTCGACGGAATCAACGACAAATACCGCGGATAGACCTCCAGGCTTAACTTCGCCGCCGGCTTGCCATCGCGCACCACCTCCGAAATCGCGCCAACGCGGCCGATCGGCACCCCGTTGTAGGTGACCTTGGAGCCGGGGTTCATCACCAACCCGGCCCGCGACGCCAACATGGTGAGCTGGACCTTGGGAGTGAAGTCCCCGCGAAACTGGCCGTAAACCAGGGCCAGCACCAACCCAAACAGCACTATCAGTGCGACGCCATTTAACTTGTATCTGGGGGTGAGCGCCTTGCTTTGCTTCGCTGAATGGTTCATGGCGGCTACACCGTGAGATTGAAGTTTGGGTTGACGGCATATAGCGTGAGCTGGGCGAGCAGCACGACTACCTGCACCGACACCAGTGACAATCGCATGGACCGGCCCACGGCCTCACCGACCCCGACCGGACCGCCACGAGCGGAATAGCCGTAGAAGCAGTGGGTGATCATCACCACCGCGGCGATGAAGAAGACCTCCACGAAGGACCAGAACACGTCATCGGGGCGCAGGAACGTCTGAAAGTAGTGTGTGTAGGTGCCGTTCGATTGTCCGTAGAACAGGGTGGTGATTACCTGGGGGGACACAAACGACACGATCATCGCCATGGCATGGAGCGGGACGATTACCACCAGCCCGGCCAGGACCCGAGATGACGCCAGGAACGAAATCGACTTGATGCCCATTACTTCCAGCGCGTCGATCTCCTCGCTGATGCGCATCGCCCCCAGCTCCGCCGTGGCGCCGGCCCCGACGGTGGCGGCCAGCGCGATACCGATAACGACGGGTGCGGCGAAGCGCACGTTGATCAACGCGGCCAAAAACCCGACGAACGCCTCGACCCCGATATTGCCCAAGGACGCGAACCCCTGGATCGCGATCAACGAGCTGCCCGACAGCGTTACAAAACCCACGATTACGGCGGTGCCGCCGACGACAGCCAAAGCACCGGCGCCCATGCCGACCTCGGCAACGAGTCGCAGCGTTTCTCGGCGATATTGGCGCAATGCGTGCGGGATTTGCGCGATGCTGGTCCGGGCGAACCAGGCCAAATGTCCGAGCTCATCTAGGCCGCGCGGTGCGGCACCGCCATAGCGACGCACTGCTCGGATTGCACGCGGGAAGCGCGCACGCACGACGGTAGCGGTCGACATGTCAGTGGCCCGTTCCGAATCGCACACCGATGGCCGTCAGCACCACGTTGACGGCGAAGAGTGCGACCACGCAAAGCACCACGGTCTCGTTGACAGCAGTGCCCAGGCCCTTGGCGCCACCCCGCACAGTCAGCCCGCGGTAACAACCGACTAGCCCGGCGATGAGGCCGAACGAAGCCGCCTTGACGGTCGCGATCACCACCTCGGGCAACCCGGTGATGGTGGTCAGGGTGGCCAGGTAGGCGCCACCCGACACGTTCTGCAGGTAAACACCGAAGATATAGCCGCCCACCAGGCCCACAGTGATCACCAGACCGTTGAGAAGGGTGGATACCGAGGTCGCGGCGATCACCCGGGGCACCACCAGCCGGTAGATCGGATCGATGCCGAGCACTTCCATCGCGTCGATCTCTTCGCGGATGTTGCGCGCGCCCAGGTCCGCGCAGATCGCGGTCGAGCCTGCCCCGGCGACCACCAGCACCGTGACCTGCGGACCCAGCTGGGTAACGGCGGCCAGCGCGGCGCCGGCGCCCGCGAGGTCAGCGGCGCCGATTTCGGCCAACAGGATATTGATCGTGAAGATGAGCAGCACAGTCAGCGGGATCGCGACCATCATGGTCGGCACCAGCGCAACACTCATAATGAACCAGCACTGAAAGACGAACTCACGCCACTGAAACGGGGCGCGGAACAGTGCTTTGCCCACCAGCACACACATCCGGAAAAATCCCCCGATCAATTCCAACGGGGTCCTGGTCTGGTCACGGAAGTAGTCCATGAGCCGAGGGTGCAGCGTGGTCATCTCCGCCCTCCTATCAGCTCAGACCGTGAACGGCGGTTCTCGCCTGTAGCCCTCGGACACCGTCGAGAAGTCCAGTCCACTGGCGTGCGGCGTGTTTGTGTGCCCGGTGTGGACCACACGACGGATCGACTCTCCGACAAGGAATGGTCACCGTTCCCGACGCCGCAGTTCGGCTGGCTCGTCCGTCATCGCTGAAGGCCCTTTCTATCGCCTACCTCACAGGTGCAATGGCAGACATTACATACTGACCACACGTACAGTCAATATGCGTCCAGCAAATATCGCACGTCGCGATCGTGGCAACCGAAACGCCACCGGGCGAAAACCGAAACGCACTGCTAACAGCGGGTTCTCGCAGGTCAACACCCCGGTGTGGTGTTCTGCAAGATTGACAGGAAACTCGCTAAAACCTTCTTCGGGTACCGGTTTACTTGACCGTCTGTACGGTGTGCACTTTGCACCTCGTTACTCGAACGCGCTGGAAGGCCACCTCAAGCACGCTTCACTCGGTGCTCGCAGACCGGTTGCATAACTTGAGTCGCATCGGGGTCATTTCTCGGCGCTCGGTGATGGTCCTCATCAGGTCACGGGTCCAAAACGCGTGGCCGCCTCCGAAAATGTTCTGCGCCTTCGCCGTTCAGTCGGCGTGCGGGTGAACGGCTCTACATCCGCACTGCTCTGCAGACGATTGAGACTGGCCGACCTGTCAACGAGCCTCGGAGCAGTCCGCCACCGAAATCTCCTGATTCGGTGTCAAACGTCTCGGACAAGACCCAGTCGCTTCGATGCCATGATTCGCGAAGATAGGTTGGCCGGCGACGCAACCTGGTAGCGGTATCTTTACGTTCGTCGAGCAACGCCTCAGACGGCGATTTGCCCCAGCAGTTCGTCACAACGGGCCGCTACGTGGCCGCCGAAAATCCTGCGCCGGTACTTTGGGCACCACACCAGGTGCAGCCCAAGCGAACACACCCGCCCGGAGTGCAGCGCTACCAACGCTCCGACATACCCCGCACCCTACGAAACGACACCGACAAAACTCACCACCACAGGGGGCTCACCGAGCCCGATTTCCCCGACGGCTCAAGCCGCCGGTCCCCTCGGCCCCGGACCGATGGATATCGACTACTTGGTGCAGAGAGGCATACGCCGTAGCCCCGCGATTATAGCTTGGCTTGCCGTCCGGCTTGGAACTTCCAGCCGTCGGAAAGGCCGAGATTAACCGGCGATTTCGGTCAACAAGGCGAGGCATTCGCGGACAACTACAACGACATGCCCGCGCGGATCCGCCCACTTGCTTAAGGCCAGGCGATCCAGCAACACACCGCCCAGAAAAACGTCGACGAAAGCCGCACCCACCTCCTCGGGCGTCTTGGAACCCTTAGCGTCATACCACACCCACATCCACTGAACCGAGCCCCACAACTGTAATGCGGCCAATTCGGCGTCAACGTTTCGAAACACACCGGCCTCGATCCCGTTGCGAATCTCGGCAATTGTGAACTCCTGCAATTCGTTTCGCAGCTTTCGCACTTCCTGCATTGCAGGATCATCCGACAACTGCACGACCTCCCGCTGACTGGCTATTGTCGCGTCGCGGGCGAGCACTTGCAGCAACGTCGAGGCATAGATGATCGCCGCGATTCGCTCTTGAGGGGCGGCCAGACGCTCCCACACCATCTGCAGTAACCGGATTTGGCCGGCCAGGTGAGATTCTTCGAGTTCACGCAGCATCTGGGCTTTAGTCCCGAAATGATGGACAATAGTACCCTTCGACATACCGAGTTCGTCGGCGATGTCACCCATGTTGGTTCTGTCGTAGCCACGTATGGCGACGTGGCGGACGAACGCTTCGAGAATCTCTGCGCGCCTACCGGCAGGTCTGGGCATTCAAATCCCATCCATGAAACAGACCGTACGAGCGGTCTATCGTAACATGTCGTCACATTGCCCTTCTGCCGCAGCGCCACCGCCCCGCCGACACCCTTTCCGCGGGCGGCCGACCCATATTCGAGCGATGTAACAACGCCGCTTTTGGCGGCTGCGAGGTTGCACGCACACGTAGCCCACGGTTCCCCCGCCAACTGCGCTCGAGAGGTTCACTGGGTGACGGGACCCAGGTTGCCGACCCCGAGCGGCGCTTAGACGCTGTTCCAGCGCTTCTTGTCACGCAACGGTCTGCGGC
This sequence comes from Mycobacterium sp. 1245852.3, assembly GCF_001669335.1. Lineage (NCBI taxonomy): Bacteria > Bacillati > Actinomycetota > Actinomycetes > Mycobacteriales > Mycobacteriaceae > Mycobacterium > Mycobacterium sp. 1245852.3. The sequence goes on from NZ_LZLL01000528.1 coordinate 10,608, forward strand.
CGATGTGCGGTCGTCAAGAATGTTGAACCACAATCGCTTCGCCCACTACGCGCGAAGGTCCTCTCTTCCCACAGCCCAACCCACAGTGCCAAGGCTGGATGCCGCTGCAGGGCGATTATCAGACCCGTAGAGGGACGTGCAATTCTCAGTTGGCAGCATCATTTCGCCGGATGCGTCCCACGGCATCTGGGGTGTTTTGGCTGCAGGACGATCCGCCGGAGCTGTCACCACATATCTGCTCGTCCCTAGTTCTCGCTCGACCTCACCGTCGGTATAGATGGTCATGAGTTCCCTGCCATCAGGTTCCACAACGCACACAAAGCTGTCAGTATCAGGGTCGTACTCGAAGCTTTCCCAAGCCAACAAATACGCCAAACAACGTCCGTCATGGTCCGCTATGACGAGCTTGTGAACGCCTGATTCGCGCAATAACCTAGCGTCCTCGGCGTGCGCGTCACTGATTTGATCCTCGGGCATCTTCGTCTCCTTCTAGCCGTGGGTACGGTCATGCTTGGCGAGCAGAATCAGGGCTTGGCGCCCGAAACGCGGCCCGTTAACAACGCGGTGCCAACCGGGCTGATCGGCCTCACTAGTGCGGCGATACCGTCGAGGCTGGCCGGCAGGCAGAGAAGCATCCACAGTAGTGGCGGTCGATTCATGTGGCCGGAAGGACAGATCGAGTCCGGAAAGACGAAGACGGTGCTGCCCACAAACCACCTGTGAAACCCGTCCGTGCCGCCGAGTTAGCGGCGTGGCGAGGTTCGCGGCTCGATTCGCCGCGCAGCGGAATTCAGCGGCGGTCGCGGAATGCGAGACAGCGGCTAACAGCGTCAGCACGGTGCAACCCGATAACGCTGTTGCGCCCCGACACATGCGTACCGCCATGGCCGCAGCCCAGTAAGCAACATCGTAGCGACGGTAGGCGTCGAGTGGGCTGCATCACAACGACACTCTTATTGAATGAAAGGTTTGCCTCAGAGCACCTGTGTTGGCCGTTCGGAGATGACGCTGTGGAGTTTGGCTCGCGCTGCGTCAGTCGTCGATACGCGCCGACAACTGTTGAGGTTCAACTCGACTGAATAGCTCCCACCACCTTCGGTCGCCGCCGTCGGCACAATCGACGGCAACTCAACCTGCGCAAGCAGGACAGCACCTGGCGCCGCGTCTACGCGGCGAGTGTCGTAACAGGGCGCCTTAGGTCGCGTGTGCCTCGATGACGTTCAACGACGATGCGGTCTCAACGACACGGATCATCTGAAAGCCAGCGCCATCAAGCAGCCGGCGATACTCGCTGACGGTGCGTTCTCGGCCACTGATGAGCAGCATTTCCATATCCACCCACTTGCAACGGGATTCACCGTCGTCTTCGGGAATGATCCGTTCGATGAGTAGTAGCCTCGCGCCAGTGGCGGCGGCGGTGCGCACGTTCCGCAGGATCTCCAAGGCCGCGTCGTCGTTCCAGTCATGAATTATGTGCTTGAGAATGTAGGCGTCACCGCCGGTAGGGATCTCATCAAAGAACGAGCCTCCGACTAGTCGGACCCTCTCGGCAACGCGCTTTTCCTGTAGTAAGGGCGTCGCTCCGGCAATGACATGAGGTAGGTCGTACAGCACGCCTTGTGTAGTGGGTGACGAGGCCAGGATCGCGGCGAGCAGTCGCCCATGCCCGCCCGCAACGTCGACGATGGTGCGGTACGGAGTGAAGTCATACGCGTCGATGACAGGCCCGGTCGCCACCTCCGACCAACTCGTCATCGCGTCATCGAAAATGCGGCCGAACTCGGGGTTGTCGCCCAGGTAATCGAAAAAGCTTTTGCCGCGCAACGTTGGGATGACCGAGCGGCCGGTTCTGATCGCTTCCGTCAGCAGACTCCAATGCTCACGATGTTCGCGTGAACCGACGAACCGCGCCACAGCCGTCAGTGACATGGGGGTGTCCGAGCGCAACGGCTCGGCCAGCGGAGTTAGCTCGTACCGACCATCGGGGCGGCGAGCAAATATACCCTGCGAGATTAGGGCCCGCAGAAGGCGGTACAGTGCGTCCGGATCGGCCCCCACCGCTGCGGCCAGATCATCGATGGGTAGCGGGCCGCCGGTGAGTGCATCTGCCACGCCCAACTCGGCAACTGCAGTGATCGCTTGCGACACCCACGCCCCGAGGATCAACCCTTCGATGGCTGCCGCCAATGAACTCGCCTGCGGGCTGGCCAGAGGCACATCAGAATTCGTCACAGCACAACCTTTCGATACCAACCGAAATGCAAACAAGGGAGTCGGTGCAGTCCTGGAGACAGACAACCGCAGACGAGCGACGCAAAGCGGGCGCGATCATGTGAGGGCCCACGGGACGAGGGCCGGCCCCGTGGCGATGCCTCTCCCCGTCAGTTTCGGCGACGATATCCTCGGTGACACCGTGCCGGTTACGGGCGGCCACGCTGCTCCTCCACGACGGGCATCGATTGTGTGGGTTTGGTCAAAATGTCGCCCAGTTCCCATGATGGCGGGGTAATTCCGGCTTCGACAAAGGAAACGACACGGTCGTGCAGCGCTAGAGCTCGCCACTCGGTGTCGGTTGGGTACGCCCATTCCAGGTTCGGCTGATTTCCGAATGCTGAGACATGCGTGTGGAAAATGGCGGCCTCGGCACCTACACCGAAGCTCAGATCCAAACCCATCCAGAACGTGTAAATCCACGCGCCGCCTTCGCCTTCCCAGTAGCCGATCCGGCAGTAATCAGGATCAAGACGCCTAACCGTCCACTCATCAAGGGAGATCGGCCGTCCTGCGCGATCAAAGAAACGATCCCGCAAGCGTACTCGCGACGCCCCCTGTGCCATTAGCGGATTACTCATCACCGCCACTTCCCTTGTCGGATAGCAGCTTTCGGCGCCGAATGCCAAAGCCGAGTCTTCGCCGGCGTTGTGGATGATATTTGCGGCCGAGGACGAACGAGTGGGTTAGCGCCGACCAGTGCGCAACGCCAGCCTGGCTCACGGTGAGCAATTCCACAGGCTGGTCGTGGATCGGTTTGGGGGCAAGGAGCATCCCAGCAAGGTCTTGGCTATGAGTTATCGCGGCGCGATGCAATCCCAGGCCCGCCACTGCGGGCACACTTTGGCGATCTAACCCGTCGGCTGGGTCGACGTTCGCGAGGGCAGCTGCGAGGACGACTTCCTTCCGGGGATACGAGCGCACCAGAGACATCCCGTCTATCCTAGTCGATGAACATTCATCATCCACTATACACCGTTCAAATCCGCATCGGAGCCTGACAGCAGCCCAACTAGAAGCGATCGGGACGGTCGAGTGGGGCCAGTTGCTGGCACCGTCGACGAGTGTTTCGAGAGGTCCGCTTCCCGTGTGCCGGTACAGAGTTAGATGAACGTTTTCGATTTCCCCGGCCTTTGCGCGGCCAATCAAATCGATGGCGTGTCGTGTGCAGTGCGAACGGCCGGTAGGTGGAAAACAGTTGTCAATTGCGGCCGGTGGAACGAAAAAGCCGTCACGCGGGTGCTTGCCCGCGATCCATTCGGTGCGCCGAGTCCACCAGCGACCCAACGCCTGCGCGTGGACGAGATCTCGGTCGGCCTCCACACCGAGTATTCGTACGTGTGAGTAGTCGGCGAGCGCTAGCTCGGAATCTTTTAGTCGTGGCAATCAGCGGCAGTAGTGCGGCAGCAATCGGATTGATGTCTAACCAAAGGCGGTAGGCCGACTGGTGTTCGGCGTGCCAGGGGGCCAAGGCGCGCTCGGTGCATCGGCGCTGCAAGGTGATCAGCACGCGACGGTCTCGTCTCGGTTCATGAATTTCGGAGCCGCAAGAGCCGTCAGCCGAATTAGTCAGCTGGAGCACAGTGTTGGTTGGGCATACTCGGCGTCGTCGCTAGTGGCAAATCCCGGGCACAGCGGCGGCCATGGCGTCGCAGCGAGTTACACGAGCTGATTGAGTGCCCACTGAAGGCCCTCGGCCTCCCCGAGATAATCTTTGGCACACTCACCCCATGTCGGCTGGCTGACCTGAATGTGTTGTCCCATCGCGACGATATCGCGGTACAGACGCTGCAGACGGCCTGCCCTCAATCCGAGGCCTCCGGACTCCCTCACGGCGAAGGTGGCGTTGCCGACGTTTACGTCGTGCAGCAGAACAGACGCTGCGCGCATGTCGGTGAGGTCACGGCGGGTCACAGCGTCGCCGAGGTTTACCCGCTGCTGCGCTGCGCCGAATGCTTCGTACATGAAGGCCCGGGCACTGCGGTAGGCCGCCTCGGCCTTGCCGTAGTCGTGGGTGAACCGCGGGTCGTCAGCAAGTCGGAGTCCGCGTCGACGGGGCTGGCGGGCGAACGCAGCAATTTCATCGAGGAGCCGGCGGCCTGTCCCGAGTGGAACAGCGCAGTGCACGCTCATAGTCCAGGCGGTGAATCCCACCAGCTTCGCGTGGCCCTGTCCACCAAGAGGTGTCGTGAACGGCTTTTGGGCCGTATGCTCGAACGGCACGAACACGTTGGACATTGAATAGTCGACGCTGCCAGTAGCACGCATCCCCAAGGTGTCCCAGTTGCCTTCGACTTTGACGTTGGTCACTGGTGTGAAGAAGATGATCGCCACCGGGTCCCCCGCTTCGTCCAGAACAGGGTGATCGTTATCGACGACCGTCGCCATGCCGGTGGCCGTGTCGCAATGCAACAACGCGCTGCCGTATGACCACCGGCCCGACACGTGGTATCCGCCAGATGCGGGGGTCGCAATGCCGGTCGGAGCACCCTGACCGGCAACGAAGGGATAGCCCGGGGCTGTGAGCTTAGACCGGGCGGACTCGTCGAGCAGCAGCAGCGCTTTGCCTTGGACGCCTGGGATCATGGCCACCCACGCCGCCGATGTGTCGACATAGCTCAACGCTTCATACACGCGCAGGACGTCGTAGAGCGTGAGGTCTGCTCCCCCGCATTCTGCTGGCACCATCGCATCGAGTACGCCGCTGGCCTGGAGTGCGTCCATGGTGTCTTTGGTCAGCCGACCGGCATGTTCATTTTGCTCGGCACCGGCTTCGATCTCGTCCGCGCACTTGCCAATCCGGGCGATGAGGTCCTCAGCGATCGAAGACGTCGGTGTGGAAAGCATCATGGTTGGCTCCTGGTGTTCTGGTTTGAGAGGTGAAAGCTCGACGGTCATCGGATGAAGTCGCGGATGCGAGCAGCCAGCACCTGCGGTTCGTCAGTCATGGGTGCGTGCCCGCTGTGCGGCAGTGTGTCGACCGTCCAGAGCGGAAGGTTTTGGTCGCGAATCCAGGTGGTCCATCGGGGGTCGGATAGCTTGTCGTGCTTTCCCCATAGGGCGAGCACCGGAATGGCCACGTCGGAGAGGCGTTCGGTCAGATTGATATCGCCAAGCGCACAGAAGAGTGTCGAGGCCACCGGCGTGGGCATCGCGAGTGTCTCGGCGAAGAGCTCCTGGGCAAAGGCGCGTTCGGTGCGGTGGAAGAACATATCAGCGGTGCGTTGCGCGTGCGCCGCAAAGTCCTGTTCGATGCTGTGTCGCAGTGCGGCGAATTCGGCAGGCTCCACACCAAAGGGAAGCCCGGCGCGGCGCACGAAGCTCGGCACTGCCGGGCCTAGCAGGACCAGTTTCGAGAATCGTTTCTTCGCAGTGTCATTGACGACAGACACCATCGACACAGCTCCCCCCAGGGAATGGCCAACCAAAGTGACGTCGGTCGACTCCAGCACATCGACGAGTTCGGTGAGGTCGGCTGCGAGCTGCTTCACCGAGTAGCCGCCGGCGGGTATGTCGGATTGCCCGTGGCCGCGCGGATCGAAGGTGATGCATTGATGGTCGATACTCAAGTCCTCGACGATCGCCGACCAGATTCGCTGGGTGAGCGAAAAACCCTGGTGGAATACGATTGTCGGCCCTCGTCCCGTTATTGAGACGCTGAGCCGGATACCGCTGCTGAGTGCCAACCTGATTGGCGGTCTCACTTGCTGACCTTTCATCTGTCGTCGGGAAGTGTGCGATGCCCGCACGGGAAGATCCCAGCTAGCCGCGACACGGCTGACGCAGCCTGCTCCAGAAGTCAGCGGGGCTTCGCCAATCGGGGGCACGACTCTGCGTTCGCGGCCGCAGTCCACCGATTCTTGTCGAGCGATAGCAGCCGTTCACAGCGCGGGCATCATATTTGGGACGTGCGCAATCTTGAGCCGCGCTTGGTCGTACCCGCGGGGAACCGTTGGCGCATCGAAGCATTCGACACCGACCGCCACATCGACCAAGCTCAACAGGAGCTTGAGCAATGCGAGCCGGGGCGGATCGAGATCCTCCACCGGCGTTCCGCGCAGCGATTCGGCCGCATCTGCAGCGAACGGCAGCATGGTGGAGTAGAACTCGCGCAGCTCACCGATGCTTGTTGCAGCGCGGGTGTTAGCGCGTTGGGCGGCGTCATCGAGCGCCCACTTGGGCACATAACGTTCGAGCGCAGCGAACTGTTGCGGCAGTGTGGGATTAGTGCTGGCGGCTCTCTGCGTGTTGCTCATGCGATCGCCGCCTCCGCTCCGCTGACGATGTCGTCAACCGACTTGTGTAGATGTCGGAGCATCAGTTCCTGTTCCCCGAGGATCATGGTGGACTTAGCGCCGGAGGCGAGAACGGCTTGGGTCACTTCCAGTGTGGAGGCGTCCTCGCACATGGTGTCTCGGGCCAAGACGCGGTTGTACTCTTGCGCGAACCGCTCTAAGCCGTCACGGGCGGGTGGACAGTATGTGCGGGCCTCCCACAGGGTGCGGTCCGGGCCGAGGGGCAAGACGTCCATCGCCGCGTAGGAAGGTCCTGCGTTCACCAACCACAGGGTGTTCGGGAATATGAAGAAGGCGTCGAATGCCCAGTTGGTTCCACCGCCTCGATTCAATCCCGGCGGTGCACTGTCGAGGCCTTCGGTGTTCTCGTAGAACGACATCGAGGTGTTGATGATCATGTCTTCGACCGGATGAGATCTGCTCGCCGCGACACCGGGCACGGCGAGCCGACCGAGCCGGCCGTGAAATTCGAAGCCGTAAGCGTCGGCGGCGTTATCGTCTTTGGAATTGCGGAAGAGTTCCGCCACGGTTTTCTTGTGCAGAAAGCGGACGTGGTAGGACTCGAGGAAAGCGTCGAGGACCAGCTTCCAATTCGCGTTGACGACGGTGCGGTAGGAGTAGCAATGCGTGTACTGCTCGAAGGGGTAGCGGGTCAGAGAATCGGCAAAAGGGGCTAGGTACTCGTGCAGTCCCGGGCTACCGCTGTCGTCGAGTTTGATGAAGATGAAGCCACGCCAGACTTCGGTTCTGATGGATGTGAGGCCGGCTTTGGCATGGTCGATCGGGGGGAAGATTTCTTCCTGGGGTATGTAGCGCAAGGCACCGTCGGTCTGATACGTCCAACCGTGGAATCCGCACACAAAACTTCTGGCTGTTCCGCAGTCGTCCCAGACCAGCTTGTTGCAACGATGCGAACACACGTTGTGGAAGCCGCTTATCACACCGTCCCGTCCGCGTGTGAGAAGCACTGAGGTGCTGAATGATTCGAGCTCTTTGACGATGAAGTCCCCTGGTTTCGGCAGCTGCTCCTCGCGGCCCATAAACAGCCAGGATTTGCGGAAGACGCGGTCCCGTTCCTTCTCGAAGTAACTCTGGGAAAGGCAGGTGTCCACAGGCACCGGTTCAGTACCCAGGGCCGCACATGCCTCGGGTGTGAGGGTGAACGTGGGGCGGTGTTCCTCGGTTTGCGCAGTCATTGTGTCTCCTTAGTGTTCGAATGCCGATAGATGACTCTCACGCGAAATTCCGTATTGGAGCGTCGCCGTTCCAGTCGAGTGAGGCCGCGCGGAAGTTGCCGAACATCGTGGTCGTGGCGTCATCAACTTCGATAAGTTCCGTGTACCCGGGCACAATGCCTGTGGTATCGATGAAACCCAGTCGCGACCCTGTGGGCGCGCCAGCCTCAAAAACCAACTCCCGGTCGTCCTCGTTGTACCGCTTGATCTCTGCGTCGTAAGCGGTCGTGAGTTTCCCGAAGTGGTGGAAACCGTAGCCGTAGCGTTCTATGTGTTCGCGCCAAATCGACGGCTGATCGTCGTCGGGCTGTATCAGTTCGATGCAGATGTTCCCCGAGAACGCCATCGCCAGCGTTATGGCCGCCTCGGAGGGGGTACCTCGGTAGGTGGCATCCGCGCCTTTGAACCCGGCCAGCCGAAACCACGGTCCGGTGCCGAACTGCTCGACCCACGCGAGAATCGCGGAGTCCAGCTCCTCTACCAGGTAGGCCAATTGGAAGAGGTTCGACTTCTGCGCACAGAATGCGGGGGGTGACATGTGCCTCCTTGTTCGGACGGTTTCAATTGAGTTCGGCGATGGTGCGCCGACGAATGAGGTTCCAGTCGACGTCGATGCCCAGCCCCGGACGGTCCGGCGGATGCGCCTGTCCGTCGCGGTCGATGGTGATCTGTTCGGCGAGACCCCAGCTGAGGTGGTCCGATTCGTAGCGGCGGGGCGGATGTGGAACCAGCACCTCGTACCATTCGCAGTTGGGTATCGCGAGAGCGACATGGAGGACAGCGAGGTTGTTGAGCGCGTTATAGCCGTCGTGCAGTTCGCAGTTGAGGTGGAACGCTTCAGCAAGATGAGCGATTTTGATCAGCCCAGTGATGCCACCCTTGACCACGACGTCGCCACGGAGATAGTCCGTTGCTTGTTCGACGACCCACGGGGCGTGGTTGGTCACTCCTCCGCGGGTGAGTTCGGTGGCCAGCAGCGGAATTCTGAGTTGTTGGCGAAGACGCTTGTAGCCGTAGATGTCATCGACGGCCAGAGGGTCTTCGAACCACTCGTAACCCAACTCTTCGAGCATATGGCCGATGCGCAACGCTTGTGCGTAGGTGTAACCGGCGAAAGGATCTGCGAACAGTGGGTAAGTCGCCCCGACTGTTTCCCGCAACCCGCGGTATACGGCGGCGTCGGCTTCGACATGGACGGCTCGCGACGAACCCAGCCGACCGCGGTTCCGCATGCTGGGCGGATGAACTTTGTAGCCGGCGAAGCCTTGGTCTCGGAAGGCCACTGCCTCGTCGAGGTATGTGTCGATGTCCGGGTGCAGCCAGGACGAGGCGTAGGCGGGGATCGACGTTTTCGTTGTGCCCAGTAGCCGGTGAATGGGCAGTCCGGCGACCTTGCCTGCGATGTCCCATAGAGCTACATCGACATACGACTGAACTGTGGGATCGATGTCGCGCCGGGACCCCAACTGGACCCAGATTGCGCCGATGTCCAGCGGATCGCGATCGACGAGGAGCGGCTTCACCGTCGAGATAAGTTGCTGCGCCACAGCTGGTTCAGGCTGACTCATGAAGGTGTGCCCTTGAATACCTTCGTCAGTCTCGATCGTCAGCACGGCCTGTTCCACGGTGTTGCTCTCACCAGGGAAGGTTAAGAGCGTTTCTCGCTCGTGCACGAGTACTCGTAGACAGCTGATCTTCATCGCCGAGCCGCTTTGCCTCGGTCGCGACAGTCAGACGCGCACTGCATGGTCGTCGGCACTATTTCCAGCTCATCTGGCCGGCCAGAACCGACATGCGTGGTGAGCTGCGAACAGTTCTGGATGACCCGGTCGTGCAGACAACCTCGGACGGTCGGTGCTGACTCGGCGCCGCGAATCGCCTGTGCTGGTCCGCCAAACACTGGTGGGCGCAACGCGCCCGACGAGTGCCAGGACATCGGGCGGCGCCAACAGCTCTCGCCGGCTACCCGCGATGAGTTGCGTTGGTCGCGCTTCGTTGCGAAGCGCTGACCGGGTGCCGGTTCCGGCGCCAACGTTGCTTGAACGCTGTGCCCGCGAAATTTGAACTCAGACACTTCGCAGCTCCCTATCGTTCCTTGCCGCAGATGGTAGAAGCGAAATGGCACCTGGCGTGTCCAGTTTTCGCGGGAACTTATCCACCGATTGCCGGGTCAACCTGTCGAGGGAACGGTGCTAACGTCGCGCGCAAAGTAGTTTGCATCGGGCTGCCGGTGCCGTGGTCGGCGGATGCGGAAAGTGGATGCCCACCGGGGCGGTGACCCTGGCATTCGACAATGCGTGGTGCATTCGGTTCGACGCCTGCTCGCGGAGGTGTCGGCGGGGCGGCCGATCGACCCAGCGGATGACAAGTCAGGTCAGCAGTGGATGCCGTACCGCGCAAGTTCCGGCGCGGGTGGTCGCCGGACGGCGAATGCTGCAGCGGATCACCGAAACTCAGGGCAACGGTGGACGTTCAGGTTCGGAGTGAGGAGTTAGCTCGGTTGCGCAAATCCGCCGAGGGCGTGACACCGAAACGTTGGCGATAGATGGCCGAGAACCGTCCGGCATGTCGAAACCCCCAGCGGGCTGCAACGGCGCCAACGGTGGTGGACTCTGCGCTGGAGCGGTGCAGCTCATCTCTGATGAGCAGCAAGCGGGTCTCCCGGAGGTAGGCCGTCGGTGACATGTGTAGGTGTCGCTGGAACTGCTCCTCCAACGCGCGGACGCTGACATTGGCCGCGTGCGCGATGTCGACCACCGAGATTGATTCGTTCGCTTGTTCAGCGACAAAGCGCTGCGCAGCGCGAAGCGAGGCCGGGTAATCGGGATCCAGTCCGGTTTCATGAAGGGCATGGGTGAAGGAATGATCCTGCACAAAGAATAGCGAATTGATCAATAGTTGCGAGATGCTCGACGTCAGCGGGACGCGGGATCTGCTCGGGTCCCCCTCGAGCATCTCAAGTGCAGTCAACTCCAAAGCGCGCATGAGGGGGCGGCTGCGGGTCGCTGAGATCTCCAGTGGAAATGCAAATTCGACGGGTTCACTGATGGGTCGGTGCAGCATGGCGCTCAGCGCGGAGTCGAGGCTGGCCTTTTCGATGCGGACACATAAGTGTCGGTAGTCGCTACTCCAGTCACTGAAAAACACCGGCTGGTTCGGACTCATGACGATGCCGGTGGTACGTGTCAGCGTGCATACCTGGCCGCGGGTGCCGGCGGTGACATGGCCTGATACCGGTATCGCGATGATGTAGCGATCGCGCGGGGGCGGAGCGGTCACCAGCACGTCGGCGCCTACCGACATCAGACTTAGCTCCACACCGTCTGACTGGAATCGGCGCAGGTCCAGTTCGAAGTCGAGGGGTCCGCCCCGTATCTCAAGGCGGGCCGGGGCGTATGTTTCCCCTATCAGGGTCGCTGCCAGACTGGGGTCCCCTGTGATCGTTCGGCGCTCGTTCGAGAGAAGTTCCGACGCTTCCAAAATATCGCCCGGCAGTTCGGGCAGGACGGATTGGGTCACCAGCGCCGGCGGACGATTAAGGTGGCCCGCTGTCGCCATGTTCGGTGGGGGATTCCGCAAAGAACCTCATTATGTTGCGCCTGCCGGAATTATAGGGGATCAGCGGTTGCTTTTTGCCTGTCCGCGTCAAGCCATACCCGTCGGGCAGCTACTCGTCGGACCCGCCGCTGGCGCGCCCGCGGAAAAGGAAGCTCCCAAGCCAAAGCCGTCGCGCGAGCCACCGCCTCGGGCGCCCGAGCCGGCTACACATACCTGCACTCCGCCGTTGACGGCTACTCCAAGACTGGCCTCACAGAAGCACTCGATAACGAAAAAGTCGTCACCGCAATCGCGTTCATGCACCGCGCCAGCCAGGGTCTGGTTTGCCGCCCATGGCATCGCCCCCATCGAGCGGATCGTCACCGACAATGGCGCCTGCTATCGAGCCAAGGACTTCGTCCGGGTCCTGCACGGAGCCCGACACCAGCTCATGACGCCCTACACGCCGCGCCACCACGGCAAAGTAGAGAGGTACCACCGGATTCTGTCCGAGGAGTTCCTCTATGCGCGCACCTGGACCTCAGAGCAGTAACGGGCCAAAGCACTGAAAGTCTGGAATATCCACTTCAACTACCACCGACCGCATTCAGGCGCAGGCGGACAGCCACCAGCATCGCGGCTAACGTGCGGCGTCACTAACGTGCGTCCTCCTAGAGCTAGCGGCCGCCACGGCGAGAAGACCCCAGGGCCAAACCTCGTGGCCAGATCCAATGAGATGGCCCCAAGACCAATGAGAACGGAGACCTCAGCCGTGGCTATACGGACAGCCAATATGCGGCTTTACCGGTAAAGCACTCCCCGTTTCTGAAAGCTCGTGTAGCCCAACCCGATTTGACATCCGTGAACACCACGAAGGACGGAGCAACTCTATATGATTGCTGGGCAGGAGGATTCAAATTGCTCCATCCTGCTGGTCGCAGATGGCGATGATTCATCTGGTGAATCAAGGTCTGGGTCCGTTCGCCGACGTCTGCGCCCAGAGGCGGCGCGGCATCCCCCTCGGCGGGGGATTGCAGCGATTTCGTCCGCAAGGCGGTTTCGACTACCGGAGTTGAGAGTTCAGCTCTCGATGGGTGATGCTGGCGCTTCGGTAATTCCCAGGTCGGCCATGTCGCGGCATTCTTGCGCGACGGCTTGGCAGTCTTCATATGCGTAGAGCTGCGTGACATGTCCGCGGCAGATGCGGATGATGTGCACCCCACCCGCGCAGTGGGCTGACGGCATCCTGGACGATAACTGTTGCCTCTGCGCTTTAAGCCCGTACTACTCGGAACACTTGCACCCGGATCAGGTGGATGGCGAGTGGAAGAACCACAGCTGGCTCTCCAAGTCGCCGGCACCCCACTCCCGCACGCCATAGCCTTGATCGGTGGGCTCTTCAATAACCTGGGCGCCCGCGGCGGTGCACCGCTGATAGTGAGCATCGGCATCATCGACATTATTGACCGTGATTCCGTTTGTGGGATCACCGCGTTGAGATGATCAGCCACCCAACACGAATCGACACCGGCAGCGGCCGCGGTGGCACAACTTGGCCTGGGCAATACGGCCCCGCCGTACCTCGAATCAAGGATCACGTCCGCGACGCCTACCCGCAATCCCGCTTTCCTCACGCTGATGCCCACCCGGGCGTGGTGGATGCGCGTCCGATAAATCCGCCGCCTCTTTCTATCGGCAGACCAAAGCGGCGCCCAGACCGCTCGATCGGCTTTGCGGGAGCTATCTAGGTGTGCCGTCTGCGTCATGCGCCGACGGTACGGACT
>NZ_LZLL01000529.1:0-3908 GCF_001669335.1 Mycobacterium sp. 1245852.3
CGATGACGGCGATGGGCGCCGCCCGAGCGGGCCATCACAAACCTCTGCCCACGCCCAGCACATCACCGGGCACCGCAACGGTGCTTTGCGGCGATGTCGCTTCAAGCATGGTGACAAGTATGCGTTAGCTTGCTATGAAGCCCCCAATCGAGAGCACCCGTCACACGGTCGGGCCGAGCGTGCCCGTCGGGCCGGCCGGGCGCGACCAGCTTCCGTGATCCTCGCTCTACCAGCAGGTTTTGCCCGGTTGCGGGTGGCGGGGTCACCGAGCGGTCTCGCGCCGGCCACGCCGCCGCCCGGATCGAGCCGAAGTTGTTACCGGGCGGAAACGGCCCCGTGGCCCGCTCTCGCAGCGGACCGCCCAGCAAACGCGTGCTAGCGGGCTCTGACCAGGTCCTCGCCCGAGGAGTAGAAGAGCGTGATGTTGGCGCCGGTGACGATCTCGGCGAGGTAGACGCCCGCCGGTTCCACCTCGTAGTAGTAGTGAATGTTGCCGTCGGTATCCAGCGTCGACGCGCACGAATAGCCTGGCGCCCCGCATCGTTGCTTGATGGGCACCGCCAGGACGGCGAGCAGCGCGACGACGGCAACGCCGACGATCAGCGGGATCCTCGTGACCGCCGACCTCGGTTGCGCCGGATTGACCACGGCTAGAGTGTATGCGGCTGATCCGGCGGGCCGCTCACCCGGCGCAGTGGGGTTCTTCAGCTGTGGCCATGGCGAACCCGCACGACGCATCCCCGGCGCACACCCCGGTCGAGGTCCTCGGCATGGGTGATCGCGGGCGCGCTGCTGCTCCCGCATATGGCGGCGGGCAGCGAGCGCACGACCATGCTGTATGGCTGCTACGCGATGTTCGGCTTGTCGCTGGTGGCCTCGCTGAACATCATCGCGATGATCTGGAGCCGCCTGACCCTTTACGGCAGGGTGGCCGCGGCCGTCGCCTACGCGGGCCTGCTGTTCACCTGGCTGCTGGTGACGGTTCGGACCGCGCGCGGCAGCCTGGGCGGCAACCTGCTCAAGGTGGCCCAGCACCGCGCCGATCAAGGCGCATAAGGACTCGGCCCGCGCCTAGCACGCCGCCGCGTCGATCCGGTATCGCCGCGGGCGTTTGGGTGCCCGGGTACCGCGGGTACGCGCCCATGAGCCGAGCAAAGGACTGAGCATGATCGACACCCGCCTCAGGCTCTCGGCGGAGCGGCCGCAGAATTCGGAGCCCGCGCAGCCGGGGACCCCCGGCGAGACCCCGGAGCGGCTCACGCCGACGGAAACGCCCGAACGGCTCACGCCGGCCGAACCGCCCGAGCGCTTGACGCCATCGGAACCACCCGAGCGTCAGGCGCCGGAATAACAACAGGATTGGAGACAGATATGCGCGCCGAGGAAGGCGACGAATCCGTCAAGGACTACGCGAACGAGGGGCGAGAAGCCCTGGGCCGCATCAAGGCCTCGCAGCACGCGGGCGGTCGCCTCGGCGACATCGCCCGGCGCTTCGCCGGTCTGTGGCGGGGCCGGCGGCGTCCCGAAGACGGCGGTCCCGCCGCGTAACCGCTAACTCGGTGCCGGATGCCGGTGGGCCCAGGGCCGCGCCTCTTCCAGTTGCGCGGCCAGGCGCAGCAGATCGCCGTCTGACCCGATCGACCCGACGAACTGCACACCCAGCGGAAGTCCGGCGTCGGTCCAGTGCAGGGGCACGCTGATCGCCGGGCGGCCGGTGAGGTTGGCGAGTTGTGTGTAGGGCACCCAGCCGAGGCTCTCCTGGATGAGGTCATCGAGAATTCCGCTGAGCCCCATCAGTTTTCCGGCGCGCACCTTGCTCACCAGCCGAGCCACCCGCTGCAGCACGGGCGCGGTCGTCGTGGCGCCGACGGCCAGCGGTGGGGTGGCCAGGGTGGGTGTCAAAAAGAAGTCGTAGCTGGCGTGGAACGCGGTCAGGGACTGGATGTAATCGTTCCGGTTCTCCAGCGCGGACATCACCGGCAGCACGCCGCCGGACCGCCCGAGTTCGGCGATGGCCAAGGTGTCGGCCTCAAAGTCGTTGTCGCGCGCGCCGGTTCGCCTCTTGATGTCGGCGACCTGCTGATACAGCTGGGCGAACCAGATGGTCAGGAAGTCGCGCCCCAGGGCGGCATCGTCGTAGGGGGGTGCGACCTCCTCGACCTGATGGCCCAACTCGTCGAGGAGCGCCACGGTCTTTTCGAGAGCGGCGACGGCCTCGCGGTGGGGCCGGGCGTTGATGGCCGACCGCGCCGAGTAGCCGATCTTCAGGGTGTCCGGTCGCTGTTTGATGTGTTCACCAAAGGGTTTGTCGGGCAACGCCGCTCGGTACGCCGCGCCCGGGTCGGGCCCGACGATCGCGTCGAGCAGCGCCGCGCTGTCGCGCACGGTGCGCGACACCACGCCCTGGGTCGCCATGCCCAACATCAGTTCACCCGTCTGCGGGCCGTAGGGCGCCAGGCCCCGGCTGGGTTTGAGGCCCACCAGGCCGTTGCAGGCGGCGGGAATGCGGATCGACCCGCCGCCGTCGTTGGCGCCCGCCGCCGGCACGATGCCCGCCGCCACGGCCGCCCCGGATCCGCCCGACGAGCCGCCGGGGGTATGCCCGGTGTCCCAGGGGTTGCGCGCGGGGCCCCAGTAGTCGGGTTCGGTCACGCCCTTGGCCCCGAATTCCGGGGTGTTGGTCTTGCCGAAGATCACCAGCCCCGCGTCGAGGAACCGCTGGGTGACCAGGGCGTGCCGGTCGGCCACGTCATGGGCCAGCGAGCGGGAGCCGCACGAGGTCGCAAAGCCGCGGTATTCCTGGCCGAGGTCCTTGATCAGGAACGGCACGCCGGCGAACGGCCCGCTCAGCGAGGGGTCGGCGGCTTGCCGGTCGGCGACGTCGTCGAGGCGGCAGACGATGGCGTTGAGCCGCGGATTCACCGCGTCCGCTCGTTGCCGCGCCAACGCGAGAAGCTCGGCGGGGGCGACCTGCCCGCTCGCGACCAGCTCGGCCAGGGCGGTCGCATCGTGCGACATGTACTCGTCGAGATGCATGCGTTCTCCTTCGCTGCGGTCCGATTCCGCGCGGCACCGGCGATGCCCGACGACCTTCGCGTTGACGCCGCCGCATGCCGTTGACGTTAAGCCAACGCGAGCTTTTGGTGGGCGCGCCTTAGTATCACCTGATGCCCACGGCAGCCGAACCGTTCACGATCCAGGGCCCCGGCGGGGTGCAGATCGTCGCTGACCGCCTCGGGGATCCGCACGCGCGCGCCGTGGTGTTTTTGCACGGCGGCGGGCAGACCCGGCGGTCGTGGGGTAAGGCGGCCGCCGCTGTCGCTGCCCGTGGGTGGCAGGCCGTCACCGTCGACCTGCGCGGCCACGGCGAATCGGATTGGTCCGATGACGGCGACTATCGCGTCGTCAGTTTCGCCGCCGACGTCCAAGAGGTGCTGCGCACGCTGCCCCCGCAACCGGTTCTGGTCGGCGCCTCCCTGGGCGGTTTCACGTCGGTGCTGCTCGCCGGGGAGCTGTCGCCGGGCATCGCCAGCGCGGTCGTGCTGGTGGACATCGTGCCGAACATGGACCAGTCCGGGGCGAACCGAATACACGCCTTCATGGCGGACCGGGTCGAGTCGGGCTTCAGCTCGCTCGACGAAGTCGCCGACGCGATCGCCGAATACAACCCGCACCGGCCGCGACCCACCGACCTGGAAGGCCTGACCACCAACCTGCGTCGCCGCGGCGATCGCTGGTACTGGCATTGGGATCCGCAGTTCATCAGCGGCACTGCGGCTTTCCCCCCTTTCGAGGTGACCGACCCGGATCGGATGCACACCGCGGTCGAGGCCATCCTGCGCGGCGGGGTGCCGATCCTGCTGATCCGCGGCCAGATGAGCGACCTGGTCAGCCAGGAGCGCGCCGAC
>NZ_LZLL01000530.1:0-1489 GCF_001669335.1 Mycobacterium sp. 1245852.3
GATGATCGCCGCGCCGCGCTTGGCGACGGTCGGGATGAAGTCGTTCTCGATCCAGTTCTGGTCGTTGACCACCTCGGCCGCGTTCTTGCCACCGACCTCGGCGTGGAAGATGTCGGGATACTGGGTGGCCGAGTGGTTGCCCCAGATGGTCACCTTCTTGATGTCGGTGACCGCGGCGCCGGTCTTCTTGGCCAGCTGCGAGATCGCCCGGTTGTGGTCCAGGCGGGTCAGCGCGGAGAACCGCTCCTTGGGGATGTCGGGGGCGTTGCTCAGCGCGATCAGCGCGTTGGTGTTGGCCGGGTTGCCGGTGACGCCGATGCGGACGTCGTCGGCGGCGACGGAGTTGAGCGCCTTGCCCTGCTCGGTGAAGATCGCGCCGTTGGCCTCCAGCAGGTCGCTGCGCTCCATGCCCGGGCCGCGCGGCCGGGCGCCGACCAGCAGCGCCAGGTTGACGCCGTCGAAGATCTTGTTGGCGTCGGCGCCGATCTCCACGCCGGACAGCAGCGGGAACGCGCAGTCGTCGAGTTCCATCACGACGCCCTCGAGCGCCTTGAGCGCGGGCTCGATCTCAAGGAGCCGCAGCTCGATCGGGCGGTCGGGGCCCAGCAACGAGCCACTCGCCAGGCGGAACAACAGGCTGTAGCCGATCTGGCCGGCGGCGCCGGTGACAGCGACCTTGAGAGGACTTGCGCTCACGTCGATTTACTCCTTGTGGAGAAGTTCGTGCAGATTCGAGGTTTCGGCTCGAAACTAGCGCACTGCGCTCGGCCGCCGATCTCCGGTCCGCTACCAGGGCTTTCCCGACACCTGATCGTCGCGCTTTGAACAGCCGGGACGCGTAGCATGGAGCACCGCCTGATCGGACCTGCGCTTGGTGGGAGGTGGCTGTGTTCCAGGGATTCGACGCATTGCCCGAAGCGCTTCGGCCCCTCGCGCATGAACCGCAACCGAAGGCGGTCCCGGGCCCGAAGCCGCCCACCCAGACGCTGGTCGACTGCGCCGTCTACGCCGACGGCCAGCGATTGCCCGGCAAGCTCGGTTACGCGGACGCACTCGATAAGGTGCGCGAGATCGAAACGCAGGGTCAGGAGGGATTCGTCTGGGTCGGACTGCGCGAACCCAGCCAGTCCGAGATGCAGGAAGTGGCCGACGTGTTCGGCCTGCACCCGCTGGCGGTGGAAGATGCGGTGTGCGCCCATCAGCGGCCCAAGGTGGAGCGCTACGACGACACCCTGTTCCTGGTCCTCAAGACCGTCAACTACGTCCCCCACGAATCGGTGGTGCTGGCCCGCGAGATCGTCGAGACCGGCGAGATCATGGTTTTCGTCGGGAGGGATTTCGTGGTCACCGTCCGCCACGGCGAGCACGGCGGCCTGTCCGAGGTGCGCAAGCGGATGGATTGCGATCCCGAGCAGATGCGGCTGGGCCCCTACGCGGTGATGCACGCGATCGCCGACCACGTGGTGGACCACTACCTCGAGGTGAGCAG
>NZ_LZLL01000531.1:0-11696 GCF_001669335.1 Mycobacterium sp. 1245852.3
CCCGGGCATCGCTGGGCGGTGACGACCTGCTGCTCGTCGTCGACGACGCCCAACACCTGGACGTGCTGTCGGCCACCCTCGTCTACCAGCTGGCGCGCGACGGCGCCGGACGGCTCATCGTCACCGCCCGCGCCGACTCCGCTCCCGAGGCGATCGCGGCGCTGTGGGGTGACGACCTGCTCACCCGGATCGACATCGAGCCGCCGGGCGGGGCGAGCGCCCCGGCGCAGATCGATACCTTCCTCGCCGAGCTGCCCGCCGCGGCGCGGTCGGTGCTGGAGTACCTCGCCGTCGCCGAGCCGCTCTCGGTCACCAATCTGACCGCGCTCGCCGGTGACGGCGCGGTGGCCGACGCGGTGGCGTGGGGTGCGGCGGAGACCCGCGAGCGCGGCGGCTCGTCCGACGACCCGGTCGTCTACACCGCGCACCCGCTGTTCGCCGAGCGGACGCGGGCGCTGCTCGATCCCGACGACGCGCGACAGCGACGCACCGACGTGGTCGAGCTGCTGTCCCAGCGGCCGTCGGAGCACCTCAGCGACCGGTTGCGGCTGGTGTCGCTGGCGCTGGACAGTGCCACTCCCCCGCGGGTCGCCGACGTCGCCGCCGCCGCGCAGCAGGCGCTGCGGCTGGGCGACCTGGCGCTGGGCGAGCGACTGGCCCGGTCGGCCCTGCAGCGGTCCGGCGGGTTGGCGGCGCGGCTCGCGCTGGCCCACGCCCTGGCATGGCAGGGCCGTGGTCGCGAGGCCGATTCGGTGCTGGCCGACGTCGACTCCAGCGCACTGACCGAAGCGGCGCTGATGGATTGGGCGCTGCTGCGGGCGGCGAACCAGTTCTGGATGCTGAGCGAACCCGAGCGCGCCACCGCGTTCCTGCGGACGCTGCGCAATCGGGTCACCGATACCGGCCCGCGCACCACCCTGGACGCGCTCAGCGCGACGTTCGCGATGAACGCCGGCAATGTCGGTCACGCCGTGAAGGTGGCCGGCGACGTCCTCGCATCGCCGTCGGCCGATGACCAGGCGGTGGCCTGGGCGGCCAGCGCGGCCGCGTTGTGCGCGGCGCGTGAGGGCCGGTTCGACGACGTCGAGCCCCTGGCGCAGCGCGCGCTGGGCGCCGAACACCCTGGGCTGCTGCGCTTCACGATCGGGCTGGGACAGACCACCGCGCTGCTGATGGCCGGCCGGCCCGACCAGGCCCGCCGGCTCGCGCAGCAGTTCACCGACTTCGCCGAGCTGCAACAACCGGGCCGCGCGATCGGCGAGGTGCTGCTGGCGCATGTGCTGCTGGCCGGTGGCGAATTCGCCTCCGCGGCAGCGTTATTGACTCCGGCTGCCGCCACCCTGGAGCGCACCGGTTATTCGTGGGGGCCGTTTTCGCTGACGCTGCTGGCCACCGCGCTGGCCCAGCAGGGCGACACCGCCGCGGCGGCGAAAGCGTTGAGCAGGGCCGAATCCCGGCACGGCACCAAATCCGCGTTGTTCGCGCCCGAGCTCGGCGTGGCGCGGGCGTGGCGGCTGGCCCTGGTGCGGGACGCCCACGGCGCGGTGGCCGCCGCGCGCGACGCCGCCCGGATGGCCGAACGCGGTGGGCAGCGGGGGGTGGCGTTGCGGGTCTGGCACGAGGCCGTGCGGCTGGGCGACGTCCGGGCCGCCGACCCCCTGGGCCGGCTCTGCGGCGAGATCGACTGTGTCGCAGGCAGACTGGCATTGGCACACGCCCGCGCGCTGGCCGCCGGCGATGGCGGGGGGCTGCGGGCGGTGTCGGACGAGTTGACGTCGATCGGCATGCACGCGGCCGCCGCCGACGCCGCCGCGCAGGCGCAGCGATGCGGGGGCGGGAACGCCTAGCCGCCCAGGTAGGCGCGCAGCACGTCGACCGCGGCGGTGATGTCGGCGACCGCGACCCGCTCGTCACGCTTGTGCGCCAGGTTGGGATCGCCGGGCCCGAAGTTGACCGCCGGTATGCCCAGTGCGGCGAACCGCGCCACGTCGGTCCAGCCGTACTTGGCCCGGACGTTGCCGCCGGCCGCCTCGACCAACGCCTTGGCGGCGGGTTGGGACAGCCCGGGCAGCGCGCCGGCCGCCGCGTCGGTCTGTTCGATGTGCACGTCCAGCCCGGCGAGCACGTCGTGCACGTGTTGCAGTGCGTCGGGCAGCGACCGGTCCGGGGCGAACCGGAAATTGACGGTCACCGCGGCCGCGTCGGGGATGACGTTGCCCGCCACACCACCGTCGATGCGCACGGCCGACAGGCCCTCCCGGTAGACGCAGCCGTCGATGTCGACGCTGCGGGCCTGGTATGCGGCCAGCCGTTCCAGCACGGCGCCCAGCTTGTGAATCGCGTTGTCTCCCAACCAGGATCG
Organism: Mycobacterium sp. 1245852.3; assembly: GCF_001669335.1. Classification (NCBI taxonomy): domain Bacteria; kingdom Bacillati; phylum Actinomycetota; class Actinomycetes; order Mycobacteriales; family Mycobacteriaceae; genus Mycobacterium; species Mycobacterium sp. 1245852.3. The sequence goes on from NZ_LZLL01000531.1 coordinate 2,363, forward strand.
CGCCGAATGGGCGCGGGTTCCGGTGGCGCTGACCACCACGCGCAGAGTGCCCTGGCAGCCGGCTTCGATGTAACCGCCGGTGGGCTCGCCCAGGATGGCCACATCGGCGGACAGCCAATCCGGCAGCTCGCGTTCGATGCGGCCCAATCCGTTTGCGGCGGCCTCGATTTCCTCGCAGTCGTACATCACCAGGGTGAGATCGTGCACCGGGTCGGCCACGGTGGCGGCGAGATGCAGGAAGACCGCGTCGCCGGACTTCATGTCCGCCGTGCCGCAGCCGTACAGGTCGCCGCCCTCCCGGCGGCTGGGCAGGTTCGCGGCCGCCGGCACGGTGTCGAGGTGCCCGGCCAGCAGTACCCGCGACGGCCGCTGATGGTGGGTGCGGGCCAGCACGGCGTTGCCGTTGCGGAGGATCTCGAGCCCGGACGTCTGGGCTCGCAGCGCGGCCTCGACCTCGTCGGCCAGCCGGGCTTCGTCCCGCGATTCGCTGGGGATGTCGACCAGCGCCGCGGTCAGCGCGACCGGGTCTCCGCGTAAGTCCAGCACGGTCTAACGATAATCCGTCGCCGCTCATGGCGAACGGCGCCGAACACCGCGTGCGCTAGACGAGCAACCGCGTGGGCATCACCTTGGGTTTGACGCCGTAGCGCGGCCCCATCCCGTAACCGCCCCGCCCCGCCGAGGCGACGGCAGGCATGCCGGACGCCCACGCCGTGTGCGCCTCTTCGGCCGGTGCGGTCCAGCCCGTGCCCGCGACGGTCTCGGCCGGGATTCGTGGCGCGGCCGCCGACCACGCGGCGGGGGTCGACAATCCGCCGACCGGGGTCGCCGCGCCCATGCTGGCCAGCACCGGTGCGGCAGCCACGCCCGCGGCACCGGCCGGCGCCGCCGCGCTCACCAGGGCGCCGCTGCCGACCGCACCGCCCACACTGCCGGCCACGCTGCCGGACGCCGCCGCGTCGAGGGTGTGGTTGTAGAGGATGTTGGACACGATGGTGTTGAACACGTTCCAGGACACCACGTCGAAACCCGCGTTGCCGACGTTGGACACGACCGGGTCGCCGAGCACGCTGTCCAGCGCGCTCCCGGCCGCGCCCGCGCCCGGCAATGCGGCCGGCGCGGCGAACGACTGCACCGCGTCGGGCACGTTGGAGACGACCCCGCGCAACCCGCTCGTCTGCGCGGCCGTGGCCGCGGTCTGCACGCCCAGGCCGCCCGGGCTGTTCGTGGGTGCCGGCTCGGTCAACGGGCTCAGCCGGGCCGCGGCGGCGGACGACGCGGCGTAGGCATACATCGCGGCGGCGTCCTGGGCCCACATCTCGCCGTACTGCGCCTCGGTGGCCGCGATGGCCGCGGTGTTCTGCCCCAGGACGTTGGTCGCGACCAGGGCCGCCAGCTGTGCCCGGTTGGCGGCGACCAGCGGCGGCGGCACGGTCATCGCGAACGCCGCCTCGTAGGCGGCCGCCGATGCCATGGCCTGGGCCGCGGCCTGCTGCAGCTGGCCGGCGGTGGTGTGCATCCACTGCACATACGGCTGGGCGGCGGTGACCATTGCGATCGACGACGGGCCCATCCACTCGTCGCCGGTGAGATTGGCGATCGCCGCCTGGCTGGCCGCGGCGGTCGTGCTCAGTTCGTCGGCGAGGCTGCTGAACGCCGCCGCGGCGGCCATCATCGGCCCGGCCCCAGCGCCGGTGTACATGCGCAGGGAGTTGACCTCTGGGGGGAGTGCCCCGAAATCGAAAGTCATTGCGGTGCTCCTGTTCTCAGTTAGGTGGGTGCTAGACGGTCGGCGTGGGCAGCACGGTGGGCTTGACGCCGTAGCGGGGGGCGCCCAGGCCGTAGCCCCCTCGCCCGGAGGTGGCCATCGACGGCACGCCGCCCGGAACGGTGGTCACTGACGTGCTCTGGGGCGCGGCGCTGGCCAAACCCGCGCCGGTCAGCGTCGCCGCGGTCGGATTGGCCACCGGGACACCGGTTGCCGCCCAACTGGGTGGCACCGATAAGGCGCCGATCGAGGGCCCTTGGCCGGCGCTCGCCAGCACCGGCGCCGCAGCCATGCCCGTGGGACCGGCGGGGGCGGGCGCGCTCGCCGCGGTTGCCGTGCCGACGTCGCCGGTCAAGTTCGGGATCCCGGACGCGCCGGGGACGGGCGCGAATTGTCCCTCGCCCAAGGTGATGAAGTCGGATGCGGCGGCGCCGACGTTTTGACCCCATTCGATCTCGGTGCCGAGGGCGGCGTCCCCGGGCGGCGGGTCGGCGGCCGCGGCGGCCGGTGCAAACTGCTGCAGCGCCGCGGCGCTGGTGCTGACCTGGTTGGCGGATTCCGTCGTCCCATAGGAGTCGGCGTTGTTGTCCAGGTTGTTGACCAGCGTCTGGTGAATCGCCCTGGCCTGGGCGCTGACTTGCTGGTACCAGGCGCCGTAGGCCGAGAATTGCGCGGCCTGCAACGCGGACACTTCGTCGGCGGCCGCGGGAGCGATGCTGGTGGTAGGCGCCGCAGCCGCGGCATCCTGGGCGGCCATCGACGAGCCGAGCCCTTCGAGGGTGCTCGCCGCGGCGAGCAGCGCCTCGGGCCGTGTGGTGACAAAGGACATGTTTTTCTCCTCCGGCAATCAGGCGGCCGCTATGGACCGGCGACAACAAGCCCCGCGACAAGGCCGGGAAACGACCCGCGGACCCCGGAAGCTACGTACCCCAAACGGCGAAATTCACGCCGCTGACCTGCGGGGACCGGCGGGGCTGACCGCCGCGAACGCCCGCGTTGCACCGACGGTTACCAATTGCCTTGCCCGGGTGGGACTTTGAATACCGGAAGCCGTCGCGGCGGCGGGCGCCCCGCGGGGCGGGCGGATCGGGGCGCGGCCCACGAAGTAACCTGACCGCCGTGACAAGAGCAGCAGGCGCCGAAGGGATAGGCCTGGCAACGCTGGCCGCCGACGGATCGATCCTCGACACGTGGTTTCCCGCACCGGAACTGACCGATTCGGGCACCAGCGCGACGTCGCGGCTGGCGCTGTCCGACATTCCCCCGGAGCTGACCGCGCTGATCGGACGCGACGATGACCGCGGCACCGAGACCGTTGCCGTACGCACGGTCATCGGCTCGCTGGACGACGTGGCCGCCGACGCCTACGACGCCTACCTGCGATTGCATCTGCTCTCGCACCGGCTGGTGGCGCCGCACGGACTGAACGCCGGCGGCTTCTTCGGGGTATTGACCAATGTGGTGTGGACTAATCGCGGGCCGTGCGCCGTCGAGGGATTCGAGGCGGTCCGGGCCCGGCTACGCCGCCACGGACCGGTGACGGTCTACGGCGTCGACAAGTTCCCACGGATGGTCGACTACGTGCTGCCGGCCGGGGTGCGCATCGCCGACGCCGACCGGGTGCGCCTCGGCGCCCACCTGGCGCCGGGCACCACGGTGATGCACGAGGGCTTCGTCAACTACAACGCCGGCACGCTGGGGGCGTCGATGGTGGAGGGACGCATCTCCGCGGGCGTGGTGGTGGGCGACGGCTCCGACATCGGGGGCGGGGCCTCGATCATGGGCACGCTCTCCGGCGGTGGCACCGAGGTGATTTCGATCGGCAAGCGCTGCCTGCTGGGCGCCAACGCGGGCCTGGGCATCTCGCTGGGCGACGACTGCGTCGTCGAGGCGGGCCTGTATGTCACCGCGGGCACCAAAGTCGTTACGCCCGAAGGCAAAACAATGAAGGCCCTGGAGTTCTCCGGCGGCAACAACCTGTTGTTCCGCCGCAATTCGGTGAGCGGGGCGGTCGAAGTGGTGGCCCGCGGCGGCCAGGGCATCGCCCTCAACGAGGACTTGCACGCCAACTGACGCGCGGCCCCTACAGGTCGACGGGAACCTTCTCGACGGTCGGGGCGCGAAGCATGGTCCCCTTGGTTTCGGGCAGCAGGTAGACAGACACGAAACTGGCCACGACGAGGGTCGCCATCATGAGCCCGATCGCCCAGCTGCCGTAGGTGGCCAGCAGGCTGCCCGCCAGCAGCGGCGGCACGGCGGCGCCGAGGAGGCCGGCCAGGTTCATCGCCACGGCCGCGCCGCTGTACCGGTAGCGCGTGGCGAACAGTTCGGGAACGAAGGCGCCGGTGGGGCCGTTGGCCACCGCCGCGCAGGCGAACATGCCCAGCACCGCGACCGCGTACATGACGGGATTGCCGGTGTCCATCAGCGGGATCACCACGAACGACCACGGCAGACACGCCGCCAAGCCACACAGCATCACCCGGCGGCGCCCGACTCGATCGGACAGCCATGCCCCGAACGACACGAACGCGATGCTCGTCAGCCCGGCCAGCGCGCCGACGCCCCAGATGAAGCTGCGCGAGTAGCCCAACTGCGAGTGGGCGTACATGACCAGGAAGGTGTTGCCCAGGTAGACCAACCCCATGCCGCCCAGGAAGCTGCCGGCGACAAGCACGATCTCACGCCGCTGCAACCGAAGCAGCTCGGCCAGCGGCGCTTTGGGCACCAGGTTGCGGGCCTTCTCCTCCACGAACAGCGGGGTTTCGTCGATGTTGAGCCGCACATAGAGGGCGATGCCGATCAGCGCGCTGCTGATCAGGAACGGCACCCGCCATCCCCACTGCATGAAGGCGGGGCTGCTCTCGCCCATGGTGAGGCTGACGGCCAGGAACGTCAGGCTGGCCAGTATTCCCGCCGTCCCACCGCCGAGCGAGGTGAACATGCCGTACCAGCCGCGCTTGCCGGCGGGCGCGTATTCGGCGCTGAGCAGTACGGACCCGGCCCATTCGCCGCCGACGGCGAACCCCTGGAACAGCCGCAGGACGACGAGGATCAGGGGCGCGGCGATCCCGATCGACGCCGTGCTGGGCACCAGGCCCACGCTGACGGTCGAGGCGCCCATGATCAGCAGGGTGGCCACCAACGTCTTCTTCCGGCCCAGCCGGTCGCCGAAGTATCCGAAGACCGCCGCACCCAGCGGGCGAGACAGGAACGCCGTCGCGAACGTCGCCATCGAGGCGATGGTGGCCACCGTCGAGCCCAGGCCCGGGAAGAACACCGTGGGAAACACCAGGGCCGCCGCGGTGCCGTAGATCAGAAAGTCGTAGAACTCGATCGCCGAGCCCACCAGGCAGGCGGCCGCGATCCGGCGCATGGTGGTAGGCGCGGCGGCGGGGACCACGGACCGGGTGGGCTCACCCACGGTGGCCGCGCATTGTCCGGTTGCATCGATACACGGATACGACGGTAGGTGACGCTTCGCGACGACGCTCGGCGCTGAAGCTGGCAACTTGCTGCGTGTCTTTGTGCCCGGCGGACCGGGCGCCCAGCCGGCTGAACGGCCGCTCAGCCGTCGGTCAGCAGCCGCTTTTTGAGGATCTTGCCCATGGCGTTGCGCGGCAGCGCGTCCACGATGCGGACCTCACGCGGGCGTTTGTGCACCGAAAGCTCTTGCGCGACATAGTCGATCAGTTCATCGCCGGGGGCCGACCCGACGACGAACGCGACGATGCGCTGTCCGAGATCCGCGTCGGGCATCCCGACGACCGCCGCCTCGGCGACACCCGGATGCCCGAGCAGCACCGTCTCGATCTCGCCCGCGCCGATGCGGTAGCCGCCGGATTTGATCAGGTCTACCGACTCGCGCCCGACGATGCGGTGCATCCCCTCGGCGTCGATCACCGCGACGTCGCCGGTGCGATACCAGCCGTCGGCGTCGAACGCCTCGGCGGTGGCGTCCGGCTGGTTGAGGTAGCCGTCGAACATCATCGGCCCGCGTACGTGCAGCTTGCCGACAGTCTCCCCGTCGTGCGGCACCAGCGCGCCCTCGTCGTCGACCACCCGGGTCTGCACACCGGACAGCGGCAGCCCCACCCAGCCCGGGCGCCGCTCGCCGTCGGCGCGGGTGGACAGCGTGATCAGCGATTCCGAGGCGCCGTAGCGTTCGATGGGCTGATGACCGGTGAGCCCGGCCAACCGGTCGAACACCGGAACCGGCAGGGGCGCGCTTCCCGAGACCAGTAGCCGCGCCGGGCGCAGCGCCCGGGCGGCCGTCTCGTCGGCGCCCACCCGCGACCACACGGTGGGCACCCCGAAAAACAGCGTGCCGCCGTGCTCGGTAGCGGCCTGCGCGTAGCCCTGCGGTGTCGGCTTGCCGGTGTGGATGAAGCGATTCCCGATCCGCAGCGATCCGAGCAGCCCCAGCACCAGGCCGTGCACGTGAAACAGCGGCAAGCCGTGCACCAGGACGTCGTCGGCGGTCCACTGCCAGGCCTGCGCCAGGGCGTCGAGGTCGGCCGCGATCGCCCGCCGGCTCAGCACCACACCCTTGGGCAGCCCGGTCGTCCCCGAGGTGTAGATGATCATCGCGGTGGCGTCGGGCGACGGCTCGGCGTAGCGGTGCCAGGAGCGGGCGTGCAGGCGCACCGGGATGTGCGGCAGCCCCTCGGACTCGTCCGGCACCGGCCCCAGCCAGGCCTGCACCCCGGAGTCGGTGAGCATGTGCCGGCGCTCTGCCGCGCCGACGTCGGCGGGCACCGGCACGAAGGGCACCCCGGCGATCAGGCAGCCGGTGACCGCCAGCACCGTCGCAGCGGTCGGCGCGGCCAGGATGGCGACGCGGCCCGCGCCGCCGACCCGTTCGGCCACCGAGGTGGCGGCGCCGACGAGATCGCTGCGGCTGAGCACCGCACCCTCGATGCGCACCGCGTCGGCGATATCGGTGGCGGTCAGGGCCGAGGGATCGAGGGACGCCAGTAGCACGTCAGCAGGCTACCCGGCGCCGGGCAGGTCAGCCCTTCTCGTCCCAGATCTTCGTCAGGGTGGACAGGATCTCCTCGCCGCGGCCCAGCCCGCCGAGATGGCTTTCGCCGGGCAGCACGATGAGTTCGCAGTCGGGCAGCAGGGACACCACGTGCTGACCATGCGCGAACGGCACGATGTGGTCGCTGTCGCCGTGCCACCAGCGCACCGGGACTTTGACCTCGTCGAGCCGGAATCCCCAGTCCTGGGTGAACAGGATGATGTCGTTGAACGGGGCCGCCAGCTGCTTGCGGCTGCCGTTGAGCAGGTCGTCGAGGAACATCGCGCCGAACTCCGGACGGGTGAGCAGGCGCCGGTCGCCTTCGGGCGAGATCGCGGCGTACAGATACAGGGCGATGTTCGCGACCGGGCGGATCGAGCGGACCAGCAGGCTCGCGCCGATCCGCAGCGGGTCGCCGCCCAGCTTGAGCAGCGGTGCGGCCCGCTTGCCCAGGTTCATCAGGCCGCTGGTGATGCCCTCGTCGCCCAGGAACGGCGCGACGCCGCCGAGGATCCCGGCCGTGACCACGCGATCCGACAGGGCCGCGGCGGACGCGAGCGCGTACGGACCGCCGCCGGACAACCCGATGACCGCCATCTTGTCGATGCCGAGCGTGTCCGCGATGGTGCGCAGGTCGTCGGCGAACGCCCGGATGTTCCGATACCGGTGGGGGGTCGACGAGCCGATGCCGGGGCGGTCCAGCCCGATCAGCCGGATCCGGTGGTGCTGGGCGTAAAGGCGGGCCTCGGTGGGAATCTGCCGGCGGGCGCCCGGGGTCCCGTGCAGCCAGAACATCGCGCGTCCCTGCGGGTCGCCGAACTCGGCGAAGCCGATCTGGCGGTCTTCGCCGACGGCGACGTTTCCTTCGAGTTTGGGGCGGGCGATCTCGATGACCATGTCGAGCAGCTTGGCATGTTACGAGCGGTTTACAAAAGGCCGGTTAGGCGTTAAGCACCCGTTCGCCGATCACCCGCTGGTGGCGCAGGTCGGCCACCTCGGCCTCGGACAGACCCAGCTCGCGCAGGATCTCGTCGTTGTGCTGGCCGAGCGTCGGCGGGGCGGTGCGATGGTGGCGCTGCGGTCCGGGCGTGATGCGAAACGGCCAGCCGGGATAGCGATGCCGACCGGTGATCGGGTGCTCGAGCTCCTCGTAATAGCCGCGGGCGTCGAGCTGGGCCCCGATGAGTTCGGGGTCATACATCAGGTCTGCGGTGATCACCCGCTCGGCCGCGATGCCCTGCGCCTGCAGCGTTTCGACGATCGCCGCGGCGGTCTGCGTGCGAGTCCAGGCGGCGACGAGCTCGTCGAACGCGTCATGATCGATCGGCTGATCGGGCACGGACAGCGCCACCCACACGTCGTCCTCGTCGGTCGGGTAGACGCCCTGCAGGTAGCCGCGCCGCCGGTTGCCCTCGCGCGGGCGCACCACGCCGTTCATCGAGTACTCGATCACCGGTTCGGCGGTCACCGCGGCGGCGACCTCGATCTGCGCGATCTCGATGAGCTGGCCGGCGCCGGTGCGGTGCCGGTGCTCGAGCGCGGCCAGCAGCGCGACCCCGGCATGCACGCCGACGATCGGGTCGGCGGGGCCCTGCGGGTTGCACGGCGGCCCCTCGGCGTATCCCGTCACCGCCGACATGCCCGACGTCTGCTCGAAGTTCAGCGCCCAGCCGACATAGTCGCGCCACGGCCCCTGCAGGCCGTATCCGGGCATCCGGACGACGATCACGTCGGGATTCAGCAACACCAGCGAGTCGTAGTCGAGGCCGAACTGCTCGATGACTCGCGGCGAGAAGTTCTCCACCACGACGTCGGCCTGCGCGGCCAGCCGCCGGGCGATGTCGAGGCCCGGCCGCGAGGTCAGGTCGAGCGTGAGGTCGCGCTTGTTCAGGTTGGTGCCCTGCCAGATGGGGCTGCGCTCGTACCAGTCGTCGCCCTCGTAGGCGAAGGCGCCCGAATAGCGGTGCCCGTCGGGCCGCTGGATCGATTCGACCTTGACGATGTCGGCCCCGAACGCCCCGAGGTAGCAGGTCAGATACGCCCCGGCCCAGAAGGTGGTCAGATCCAGCACCCGCAGACCGCTGAAGGGCAGCGGCCCGGACGCATGCCGCGGCGACCGGCCGTCGCCGGCCCAACTCACGGGCCGCGTCCCCACCACCGGCGCCGGACAGGGTTGAGCCGCCGGGGTTTTCGACAACCGGAACGGTGGCCCGGGGCGCCGAAACGACCCGGTGTCGACGAAGAACCCCCGCGCGGCGTACTGGGGACAATCCAGCACGGTCGCGCCGTCGTTGACCGGTGCGGCCGGAATGCGCAGGGCTTGAGCGAGTTCCACGATCTCGGCGACGGTCTGGCCGGCCAGCACCGGCTCGGCCTTGGCGAAGAAGTCGTCACGCTCCGGCCCGCCCAACATGATCGCGATCTGATGCTCGCCGAACTCGGGCAGGCCGAGCATCGCGCAGACGTCGAGCCAGTGCTGACCGGTCAGGCAGTTGATGCCCACCCAGCCGTCGACGGCCCGGACGACGCCCAGCATGGGTGCC
>NZ_LZLL01000532.1:0-1591 GCF_001669335.1 Mycobacterium sp. 1245852.3
CCTCAACGCCGACATAGGCTTTCACCGCGTCCTGCAGCGCGGTCTCGGAGAACTCCAGCATCGACCGGTAGTGGGCGCTGCCCAGGTAGTAGCGCAGCTCGGCCGCGCGCACCCGCTGCAGCAGCGCCGGTATGGCCAGCACGTTGCCCAGCGACTTGCTCATCTTCTCGCCGCCCATCGTCACCCAGCCGTTGTGCAGCCAGTAGCGGGCGAACCCGTCGCCGGCGGCGCGGCTCTGGGCGATCTCGTTCTCGTGGTGCGGGAAGACCAAATCCATTCCGCCGCAATGGATGTCGAACTCCGGCCCCAGATAGGTGCGGGCCATCGCGGAACATTCCAGGTGCCACCCGGGGCGGCCGCGGCCCCACGGGGTGGGCCAGGACGGCTCGCCGGGCTTGGCGGCCTTCCACAGCGTGAAATCACGCTGATCGCGTTTGCAGGTGGCCACGCCCTCGCCCTGATGGACGTCGTCGATCTTGTGCCCGGACAGCTGCCCGTATTCGGGATAGCTGAGTACGTTGAAGTACACGTCGCCGCCGGCGGCGTAGGCGTGACCGGTTTCGATCAGCCGTCCCATTAATTCGACCATCTGGGTGATGTGCCCGGTGGCCCGCGGCTCGGCCGACGGCGGCAACACGTCCAGGGCGTCGTAGGCGGCGCTGAAGGCCCGCTCGTAGGTGGCCGCCCATTCCCACCACGGCCGGCCCGCCGCGGCGGCCTTGTTGAGGATCTTGTCGTCGATGTCGGTGACGTTGCGGATGAACGCGACGTCGCAGCCGCGCGCGATCAGCCATCGGCGCAGGATGTCGAAGGCCACCCCGCTGCGGACGTGGCCGATGTGCGGCAGGCCCTGGACCGTCGCACCACACAGGTAGATGGAGACGTGGCCCTCGCGCAGCGGAACGAAATCACGCACGGCGCCGGTTGCCGTGTCGTGTAGCCGCAAGCGGGCCTGATCGGTCACGACGTGCCAGCTTACCGGGTAGTTCCCCGGCGCCCGGCGCTGCGCGGGGTTACCCGGTGGAGACGACCAGCGCGGTGGCGATCGCGGCGAGGCCCTCACCGCGTCCGGTCAGCCCCAACCCGTCGGTCGTCGTCGCCGACACCGACACCGGCGCGCCCAGCAATTCCGACAGCACCCGCTGCGCCTCGGCGCGGCGCGGACCGACCTTCGGCCGGTTGCCGATGACCTGTACGGCGGCGTTACCGACCCGGAAACCGTGGTGCGACGCCAGATCCGCGACATGGCGCAGCATGTCGGCGCCGCTGACGCCTTTCCAGCGCGGATCGTCGACCCCGAACACCGTCCCGAGGTCGCCGAGCCCGGCCGCCGACAACACCGCGTCACACAGGGCGTGCGCCCCCACGTCGCCGTCAGAATGCCCCGCGCAGCCGTCGGCGTCGCCGAATTGCAGACCCAGCAGCCAGCACGGCCGTCCCGGTTCGATCGGGTGCACATCGACGCCCAGGCCCACCCGGGGAAGCGGCGGCACGGCGTTCACCGGCGCACGACGGTCTCGGCCAGCAGCAAATCGAGCTGGGTGGTGATCTTGAATGCCAGCGGGTCGCCGTCGACCACCTGGACCTGGCC
>NZ_LZLL01000533.1:0-2804 GCF_001669335.1 Mycobacterium sp. 1245852.3
GCGCCCCGGGGGCCGAATACCCCGAAGGCGACACGCGGGGCGAGCGGATGGGCGCGGTCCGCGATTCCGCGACCTACCTCGCCGAGCACATGCACGAGGCACCGGTCCTGCTGATCCCGTGCCTGGAGGGCCGCCCGGACAAGTCGCCGCTGGGCGGGGTGTCGTTCTGGGCGTCGCTGTTCCCGGCGGTCTGGAGCTTCTGCCTGGCGCTGCGCTCGCGTGGACTGGGGTCGTGCTGGACGACGCTGCACCTGCTGGGCGACGGCGAGCAACGGGTCGCCGACATCCTGGGCATCCCGAACGACCGCTACAGCCAGGGCGGGCTGTTCCCGATCGCCTACACCAAGGGCACCGATTTCCGCCCGGCCAAGCGGCTGCCCGCCGACCAGGTCACGCACTGGGACGCGTGGTGACCAGCGGCCAGACTTCGACCACCCCGTGCGCGACCGCGCAGGGCGTCTGACTCACCCGCTCGATCGCCGCCTCGAGGTCATCGGTCTCGAACACCGCGAACCCCGCGATCGGCAGCTCTGAACTCATAAACGGCCCGGCCTCGACCCGCAGTCCGGCGCTGTCTGGGTTGCGCACGGCAACGGGTTCTCCGGCAATCCCGACAAGTGCGCCGGCCGCACGCAGTTCGTCGTCGCGCGTGTGCGCGGCACGCTTGCAGTCGTCGCTCGCCCGGCGGTAGCCGGCTTCGTCTCCGTAACCGATCGTGATGAAGGTAGCCATATCACTGCTGACTCGCGCGGGGCCCAGTACTCATCGGGCCCCGGCGTAGCCGTGTTGCCGCCAGGCTTCGTAGACGGCGATCGCCGCGGCGTTGGACAGGTTCAGCGAGCGCCGGCCCGCCAGCATCGGGATGCGCACCTGCCCGGTGATGTGCGGGTCGGCCAGCGTCGCGGCGTCCAGCCCGGTGGGTTCGGGACCGAACATCAACACGTCGCCGGCCCGGTAGCGCACGTCGGCGAACGAGGTGGGCGCGTGCGCGGTGAAGGCGAACACCCGCTGCGGTGACAGCGCCGCCCAGGCATCCGCCAGTGACGCGTGCACCGTGACCGACGCCAGGTCGTGGTAGTCCAGCCCGGCCCGCCGCAGCTTGGGTTCGGACAGGTCGAACCCCATCGGCTCGACCAGATGCAATTCGCAGCCCGTCGCCGCCGCCGTCCGGATGGCGTTGCCGGTATTGGGCGGGATCCGCGGCGCCAGAAACATCAGCTTGAACACAACGGGGATAATGGTCGCATGGTCGAGCAGAGCATCTGGATGCAGAAGGTCGCTGCCGATCCCGGCCATTCGCAGTGGTACATCGAGCGTTTCCGCGCGATGACCCGCGCCGGCGACGACCTGGCCGGCGAGGCCCGCTTCGTGGACGCGATGGCGCCGCGCGGCGCCCACATCCTGGACGCCGGCTGCGGGCCCGGCCGGCTGGGCGGATATCTGGCCACGGTCGGCCACCGGGTGGTCGGTGTGGACGTCGACCCGGCGCTGATCGAGGCGGCCGAACAGGACTACCCCGGGCCGCGCTGGCTGGTCGGCGACCTGGCCGAGCTGGACCTGCCGTTGCGCGGCATCGCCGAACCGTTTGACGTCATCGTCTCCGCCGGCAATGTCATGGCGTTCCTGGCGCCCAGCACCCGCATCCAGGTGCTGAGCCGGCTGCGCGCCCACGTCGCCGACGACGGCCGCGCCGCGATCGGCTTCGGCGCCGGCCGCGACTACGAGTTCGACGTGTTCCTCAACGACGCGGTCGATGCGGGCTTCGCGCCCGATCTGCTGCTGTCCACCTGGGACATGCGGCCGTTGCGCGACGACTCCGATTTCCTGGTCGCGCTGCTTCGTCCCGCCTAGGGTTGCGCGCTCGGCGGTGTTTGCCAGGGGTGGCCGCGCGGGCGCGGCGCCACCTTGGAGGGACCTGTCTGCTCAGTAACGATTCTGGTGGCCCGCGCCGCGGGCTGTCATACTCGTCGGATTGCCACACCTACACGCACACGCCTATCTGGCGCGGGGCGGGCGAAATAAAGCAGGAAGTTTCATGAGCCTCTCGTTTCTTTCAGCGCTCAGCGTCAGCGCAGCGGCCGGTCGTGCGGCCGCGATGACATGACCATGTTCACCCGCCCGACCAACCCGGCCGAGGCGGAAGTCGTCCGCCCCGCGCCGGTGGGCGGGGCGGACGCGGCGCCGGCCAAGCGGCCGCCGTCCTGGTCGCTGACCAACTGGCCGGTCGGCTGGAAGGTGCTGGCGATCGTGCTGGTCCCGCTGACATTGGCGACGGTCTTCGGGGTGCTGCGCATCAATGCCGCCATGGCCAACGCGGCCGGCCTGCGGCTGGCCGCCACCCGCGCCGACGTCGTCCCGGTCATCACCAAATACATGTCCGCGCTCGACGTCGCGCTGCTGGCCGGCTCCACCGGGCGCGACGTCGACGGCGCCAAGAAGAACTACGAGGCGCGCAAGGGCGAACTGCAGTCCAGGCTGGACGACACCGACGTCAACTCCGACGTCCGTTCCGGGGTGACCAACCTGCTCGACGGCGGGCAGATGCTGGTCAACAAGGCGGCCGACCCCGCCCTCGGTTTGCGGGAGCGGGTCACCCTCTACGCGCCGATCCTGTTGACCGCCGAGGACGTCATCAACGCCTCGGTGCGCGTCGACGACGAGAAGATCCGCGCCCAGGCGCAGGGCCTGAGCCGGGCGGTGGGCGCCCGCGGCCAGATGACGATGCAGAAAATCCTGGTCACCCGCGGGGCCGAACTGCCCGAGCCGCAGCTGCGGACCTCGATGACCACCCTGGCGGGCACCGA
>NZ_LZLL01000534.1:0-4466 GCF_001669335.1 Mycobacterium sp. 1245852.3
AGGGCGTCGCCCTGATTGCCACCTCCGCGCGGCCCGACCAGCTCGACGCCCGGCTGCGGGCCCCCGACCTGTGCGACCGCGAGCTGGGCCTGCCCCTTCCCGACGCCGGCACCCGCAAGGCGCTGCTGGAGTCGCTGCTGCGCAACGTGCCCACCGGTGGCCTTGACCTCGACGAGATAGCTTCTCGCACACCGGGTTTCGTCGTCGCCGACCTGGCCGCGCTGGTGCGCGAGGCGGCGCTGCGGGCGGCGTCGCGGGCCAGCTCCGACGGCCGGCCGCCGGAGCTGAAACAGGAGGATCTGGCCGGGGCGCTGACCGTGATCCGCCCGCTGTCCCGTTCGGCCAGCGAGGAGGTCAGTGTCGGCAACATCACCCTCGACGACGTCGGCGACATGGCCGAGGCCAGGCAGGCCCTGACCGAGGCCGTGTTGTGGCCGTTGCAGCATCCCGACACCTTCGCCCGGTTGGGCGTGCAACCGCCGCGCGGGGTGCTGCTGTACGGGCCGCCGGGCTGCGGCAAGACCTTCATCGTGCGAGCGCTGGCCAGCACCGGGCAGCTGTCCGTGCACGCCGTGAAGGGCTCCGAGCTGATGGACAAGTGGGTGGGCAGTTCGGAAAAGGCGGTGCGCGAATTGTTTCGGCGCGCCCGGGATTCGGCGCCGTCGCTGGTCTTCCTCGACGAGGTGGACGCGCTGGCGCCGCGACGCGGGCAGAGCTTCGACTCCGGCGTCACCGATCGCGTGGTGGCCGCGCTGTTGACCGAGCTCGACGGCGTCGATCCGCTGCGCGACGTGGTGGTGCTGGGCGCCACCAACCGGCCCGATCTCATCGACCCCGCGCTGCTGCGCCCCGGACGGCTGGAGCGGCTGGTCTTCGTCGAACCGCCCGACGCCGCGGCGCGCCGCGAAATCCTGTGCACCGCAGGCAAATCCATTCCGCTGAGCGCCGACGTCGATCTCGACGAGGTGGCGGCCGGACTCGACGGCTACAGCGCCGCCGACTGCGCGGCGCTGCTGCGGGAGGCCGCACTGACCGCGATGCGCCGATCCATCGACGCAACCGACGTGACGGCCGCCGATCTCGCGACGGCACGCGAAAACGTCCGTCCCTCTTTGGATCCCGCGCAGGTCGAGGCGCTACGGGCGTTCGCCAAAGCCTTGTAGCACTGCCAGGGCCGAGGCCGCCACGTCCTTTTCGAGCCAGGACGGCATCGGGTCGTCGTGCGCGTGGCGCCGCACCACGGCGTAGGGCAGGTCGGCGACCGCACGGGCGACGGCATCGACGGAGCGCGCCCTGGAATTCCCGTACAGTTCGCGCGCCAGCGCCGCGACGCGTTGGGTCAGCGGAGCGTTCATTTCGGCGAGTGTCTGCCGAAAGGCCGCGTCGGGCTCGTCGTCGAGCAGGTCGCCGGGCCGGATCGTCAACAGCAGCCGGGCATCCTCGGGGAGGGAGCGCGCGAAAGCGACGGCGGCCACGGCCATCGAGACGGCGGTGTCGGTCGGGGTCTCGCCGTCGGCGGCCAGCGCCCGCTCCTGGAAGCGTCGCAGCGCGCGCAGCCACGCCGCCGTCAGGATGCCGTCGCGGTTGCCGAACCGGTGATACAACGTGCCCGCCGGTGCGCCACTGGCTTTCGCGATCGCCGCCACGCTGGCCGCACGTGGTCCGCCGTCGAGCACCAGCGTCCGGGCGGCGTCGAGAATCACATCGGTTTCATGCTTCCGCGGAGGCGCCATGATCTAGTACATTCCTTCTATATGGAACGATTACCCTATATCGATGAGCATGCCATAACCATCGACGCCAACCGCGACGACACGTGGTCGGCGCTGCTGCGGGTGATGTGCCGCGACCCGCACGACCCGTCGACCGTGCCCTTCGGCTTCATCCTGGACGAGGCCCGGCCGCCGGCACGGTTCGCGCTCAAGGGCCGCCACTGGTTCGCCGTCTACCGGTGGGTGTTCGAGCTGGACCCGCTCGAGGCCCCC
Source organism: Mycobacterium sp. 1245852.3 (assembly GCF_001669335.1). NCBI lineage: Bacteria > Bacillati > Actinomycetota > Actinomycetes > Mycobacteriales > Mycobacteriaceae > Mycobacterium > Mycobacterium sp. 1245852.3. Next base: position 1,986 of record NZ_LZLL01000534.1, read on the forward strand.
ACACGCACCCGGCTGCGGGCGGCCACGTGGGCCGACTTCCCCGGTATGCACGGCAAGGCGTACCGGGCGCTGGTGATCGGCACCGGCGGACATCGCGTCGTCGTGCGGCACACCCTGAAACGCGTTGCGGCGGCGGTGCTCGACGAGCGGGCGCGCACCGGCGAGGCCGCCGCCGATTACGTGGACGTCTTCGAAGTCCCCATCGCCGCCGGAGATGCGCGCACCGCCGAAGAGGCGTTCCGCGACGGGCTCGGCGACAAACCCGGCGCGGGCGGACAGCTGGTGTTGTGGATCCACCGCAACGTGCTGCGGCTGCGCCTCGGTCCGGCCCGCTCCGCCGACCACCTCATCGGCTGGCCGATCGTCCGCTCGGACCCCGACGAGCTGGTGTTGGCCACCCGCGGGCCGCTGATGCGCGGGGAGTTGACGCTGCGCCGCCAGGACGGTCGGCGCGCCGTCCTCACCACCCGGCTGCACTTCCGCCGCCGGGTCGCGGCCCGGGCGGTCTGGGTTTTGATCGGCCCCCTGCACCGGGTCGTGGCGCCGCGGCTGATGCGGCGCAGCGCTCGCCGGGGTCGCGAACTCGCGGCGATAAGTTAGTCCGCATGACCGAACGCCCGACCGCGCTGCACATCGTCGACGGGATCGACCTGTCCGGCACGACATCGGTGATCACCGGCGCGTCGTCGGGCCTGGGCCGCGCGGCGGCCCGGGCGCTGGCCGCCGCGGGCGCCCATGTCATCTTGGCCGCCCGCAACGCCGACGCGCTCGCGGAGACGGCGCGCTGGATCGCGACCGAGGTCGCCGGCGCCCGGACCTCGACGGTGCCGCTCGACCTCACGGCGCTGTCCAGCGTGCGGGCGGCGGCGGCCGCGATCGCCGACATCACCCCGGCCGTCGACGTGCTGATGAACAACGCCGGCGTCATGTTCACGCCGTTCGGACACACCCGGGACGGTCTCGAATTACAGATCGGGACAAACCATTTCGGGCACTTCGAACTCACCCGCCTGCTCATCCCCCAGCTGACCGCCGCCGGCGGGGCCCGGATCGTGATCCTGTCTTCGGGGGGCCACGTCATGGGCGACGTCGACTTCGACGACCCCAACTGGGAGCGGCGCGACTACGACAAGTTCGCCGCCTACGGCGCTTCCAAGACGGCGAACATCTTGCACGCCGTGGAGGCCGATCGGCGCCTGCAGGGGGCGGGAATCCGCGCCTACGCCGTGCATCCGGGCACCGTGGCCACCTCGCTCGCGCGGTACATGTCGCGCGCGGATTTCTCGCGGCTGCGCAAGCTCGCCGCCGAGAACAGCCCCGAACCCTCCGCCGGTTTCCTCGAGTTCGTCATGCCCGAACAGGGTGCGGCCACACAGGTGTGGGCGGCGGTCACTCCGGAGCTGGCCGATCGGGGCGGCCTCTACCTACAGGACTGCCGGATCGGCGAGGCCGCACGGCGCGCCCGCGACCCGCAGCGCGCGGCCGAACTGTGGGACCTCTCCGAAAGGCTCTGCGCCACAGCCTGATACGCGCCGATTCACGGTTCGGGAAGCGGCGACCACTCTTGGGACAGCCGGGCGGTGAAGTTCGGCGGCCGGTGGTCGCGGAACGCGGCGACGCCCTCGCCGGCGTCGGCGCCGCCCATCACCCGCTCGTGCAGCCGCGTTTCCAGCGCGGCGACCTGTCGCGGTGTGTAGTGGTTGATCGCGGTGTCCCACAGCAGGCGTTTGCACAGGGCCGCCGACATGGGCGCCACGTTGACCACGATGTCGCGGGCCACGGTCAGCGCATGGTCGAGCACCCGGCCGGCGGGCAGTGCCCGGTTGGCGATGCCGAAGGCGGCGGCCTCGGCCCCGCCGAAGGTTCGCCCGGTCAGCAGGATGTCGGCGGCTACGCCCAGGGTGGTCAACTGGGTCAGCGTCCAGTGCGCCATGCAGTCGGGCAGCACGCCCCGGCGGACCTGCACCACACCGTATTTCGCGTCTTCGGCGACGAAGCGGATGTCGGCCTGCAGCGCGATGGTCAGGCCGATGCCGATGGCGTGGCCATTGACGGCGGCGATCACCGGTTTGCGCAATTCGAAGGCGGCCGGCGTGATCGGTGACGCCGAGAACGCGCCGGGGTCGGCGGGGGCGTCGAAAGGGCTTGCGTCACCGGAGAAATCGGCCCCGGCGCAAAACGCGCCTCCCGCTCCGGTGAGCACGATGGCCCGCACGTCGTCATCGTCGTCGCAATCGCGGTACGCGCGGCTCAGCAGCGCGCCCATCTCGGCGGTGTAGGCGTTGAGCCGCTCGGGCCGGTTGAGGGTGAGCACCGCCACGCCCGAGTCGATGTCGACCGTCAGGTCCTCGCTCATGGCAGCGCGGGTACCCGGTGCAGGGCACCGATCATGTCGGCGACGTCCGCGGGGCGCGGCGTGTAACCCGGGAAGTAACAGCACACCTCGTCGGCGTGCTCGCCGAACCGGGCGGCGATCTGCTC
>NZ_LZLL01000535.1:0-69481 GCF_001669335.1 Mycobacterium sp. 1245852.3
GGAGGTCTTAGTGATCGAGGCCAACGGCCCCCGCCACTCCGGCCGGGGCTCGGGGTCGGGCCGCGGTTCCAGCTTGATCGCGGTACGCAACTGGTTCACCGTGGCCACCGCGGCAAGCTCGGCGTAATGCTCATCAGACCCTGTACCGGCCCGCGCCGCGATCACCCCAACCTGGTCCAGCGACAGCCGACCTTCTCGCATGCCCGCCGCGCAGCGCGGGAACTCCTCCAGCCGGCTCGCGATGGTGGCGATCGTGCGCGCATTTGCCGGCGAACACCCCGTCTTCCAGGCCACCAACGCCGGCACCGACCGCGCCCCGGTCATCCCGCACAACTCGTCGCGATCGATCTCGGCCACGATCTCCACAACGCGCCCATCAATCGCATTGCGCTGACCGGTCAACTCCGCCAGTTCGTCGAAGAGCTCCCCGAGACGTTCCTTCGGGGACGCTTCGACGCCGGCTGCAGTCGCGGTCGCGGACATGACGCCATCATCACAGCCACCACCGACAAATCCGGGCCGCCCACACCACGTTCCCGGCTCAGTCGATGTGCGTCGGTGGATCGGCGAAGGTGAAATCCGAGGGCTGCTGGCCGGGACCCATCAGGCCGCAGTGATTGTCGGGCACGAGGTAGGAACTGGCGCCATTGGGAACCAGGCGGGTGACCGCGACGCAACGTTGCCAGGTGCCGTCGGGCTGGACGGGGCCGTCGCACTTGCTGAGAACGGGTCCCCCGTACTGGCAGCCGGCGCCGGCGGGCGGCGCCGAGGCAATCAGCCCTGCGGCCGTCAGCAGGGCAGCCGTTCCACCAACGATGCTGCGCTTCATGGTTGCCTCCCGTCACGACGCTACCGCTTGGGTAAGCGGTTTTGGTCTCGTTTAAGCCCCGACTACAGCGGGCACGCGGCCACCATGTCAGTCACAGCCTTTCAAGATCTGCCGTTGGCCGATCGTGACCGCAAGTGGGACGGTGACGCGGCCGAGAAGCGGGTGCGTAAGTGGGCCGATGCCCAGGACGGTCCGAACCAGAAGTACCGCGACGCCCACGTCTGGTACGACGGCGACAAAAAGGACAATTTCACCGCCTACAAGCTGCTGATCGCCGACGTCATCGACGGCGACCTCAAAGCCGTGCCACGCGGCGTGATGGCGGCCGGCGCCATCATGGACGGCGCGCGGGGCGGTATCGACGTGCCCACGGCCGATGTCGATCGGATCAAGAGCCACTTGGCGAAGTACTACAAGAAGATGGACGAAAGCCCGCCGTGGGAGCGGGATTAGACCGCGACCATCAGCTGCGACAGCCCGCGCAACGTGACGTTGGTCTTGTACCGCGGCTCGCCGTCCAACCGGGCGTTCGGGAAACGCGCCGTCACCGCCGACAGCGCCACACCGGCTTCCAGCCGGGCCAGCGGCGCGCCCAGGCAGTAATGTGCCCCACGACCGAACCCCAAGTGCCGCATGGCTTTTCGATCCGGGTCGAAGACGTCGGGACGGTCGTATTCGGCGGGGTCGCGCTGGGCGGCGGCGGTCAGCAGCATCATGATGTCGCCGGCGGGCACCTCGATGCCCCCAATTGCCATGTCGTCGGCCGCAGTTCGGGCGATCATCTGCACCGGCGGGTCGTAGCGCAGCGTCTCCTCGATGACCGCCGGGGCGCGGTTGGCGTCGGCGCCGAGGGCGATCCATTGCGGCGGTTGGCGCAGCATCGCCAGGACGGCGTTGCCGATCAGGTTCACGGTGGTCTCGTGACCGGCGACCAGCAATAGGACGCAGGTGGACACGATCTCCTCCTCGGTCAGCTGGTCGCCCGACTCTTCCACGGCGATCAGACCCGACATCAGGTCGTCACCGGGGCGCGAGCGTCGCCGGTCGATCAGGCCGTGCAGGTAGGCGCGCAACCACATTCCGGCGTCCATCCGCTCCTTGAGGTTGTCCGACGGCGTTCCGGTGAAGGCGACGAACGGGTCCAGCGATTGGGCCAGTAGCGCGGACACCCGGCTGAAATGCGGTTCGTCCTCGAGCGGCACGCCGAGCAATCGGCAGATGACCGCCACCGGCAGCGGGTAGGCGAGGTCCTCGACCACCTCGAACCGCCCCTTTTCGGCGATCCGGTCCAGCAAGCCGTCTATCAGCGTGCTGATGTCGGGTTGCAGCGCGCTCACCACCTTCGGCGCGAAGGCCTTGCTGACCAGTTTGCGCAGCCGCGTGTGGTCCGGCGGGTCCAGGAACAAGAACCCCGGCGGCGTCTGCGGCGGCGCCTCGGCACCCGCTTCGAGCAGCTGCTGGGTCTGCGCCTCGATCTGTGCGCGGGCGGCGGTCGACTTGAGCCGGTCGTTGCTCGATGACGGGTGGCGCAACGCGTCGTCGCAGTCGCGGTAGTTCGCGAACACCGCGAGGTTGCCCTCCGGCAAGGCGAACGCTCCCCGTTCGCGAAACTGCGCGAACAGCGGGTAGGGGTCGGCCCGGACCGCCGGGTCCAGCAGCCGCACCAACAATTCGTCGGGTCTGGTGGACTCTGTCGGCGCGGTCGTCATGCTGACATTGTGCCCGCCGCCCGGCAGCGCCCAACTCAGCGGCGCAAGAACTCCGCGATGTGGCCGGCCAGTTCCTCTCCGGCGTCCTCCTGCAAGAAATGCCCGGCGCCCCGGATCACCGGGTGATCGATTCCCTGCGCGCCGCACATCTCTCGCTGAAAGATCGCGGCCATCGGCCCGGTGATCGGGTCGCTGTCGCTGAAGGCGACCAGCATGGGTGTCGCGCTCGCCGACAGCCTGGCCCACGCGGACTTGTTCGCCGCCGCGGCGGGATCGTCCGGCGACGTTGGTACCAGGCCGGGCATGGCGCGTGGCCCCGCGCAGTAGTCGTCAGTGGGGAACGGCGCGTCATAACCGGCCCGCACCCGCTCGCTCAGCCGCGTGCGGCAACCGCCCGCGACGAACGCGCCGACATCCAGCGTCGGAGCCGAGGTGATGGCTTCGCGGAAGCGCCACCAAACATCGGCCATGGGCTGCTCGCCGTTGGGCAGCCCGGTGTTGGCGACGACCACCCGGGCAAAACGTTCCGGATGCTCTGCGGCGAGCCGCAATCCGATCAGCCCGCCCCAGTCCTGACCCACCAGGGTGACGTTGCGAAGGTCAAGCACATCGAAGGCCGTCGCCCGCATCCACTCGACATGGCGCGCGTAGCTGTGGTCTTCGCGGCGGGTCGGCTTGTCCGAGCGGCCGAACCCGACGAGGTCGGGGCAGATCACGCGATGGCCGGCGGCGGCCAGAATCGGAATCATCTTGCGGTACAGGTACGACCACGACGGTTCGCCGTGCAGCATGAGAATCGGGTCGGCGCTGTCCGGGCCGTCCTGAACCCACGCCACGCGCAGTGCGCCGCATTCGTCGTCGGGCACCTCGCAATACCTTGGCGGGTAGGGGAACTCGGGCAGCCCGTCGAACCGGTCGTCGGGTGTTCGCAACGTTTGCATGTCAGGCTCCCTCGGACAGTCCGGCCACGCCCGGGTCCGCCATCAACCGGTCGAGAAAGCCGTGCTGGCCCTTCAATAGTTTGGTCCGCGCGGTTGCCATCGCGAACCATCCCACGCGGTCGACCTCGGGGAACTCGCGCAGCTTGCCCGATCCTTTCGGCCATTCCAGTTCAAAAGTGTTGCTGCGCGCATCGGTGATGTCGAGGTCGCTGCCGACGGCGAAAGCGGTCACTACCTTGCCGCCAGACTGTTTCAGCTGACCGAGGTCGACGCGCGGTCCGGGTGGCACCGGCAGACCCAGCTCCTCGGTGAACTCGCGCTGCGCGGCCACCCAGGGCTCCTCCCCGTCGGTGTACTCCCCTTTCGGGATCGACCATGCGCCGTCGTCCTTGCGGACCCAGAACGGTCCGCCCGGATGCGCGAGCAACACCTCGACGACGCCATCGCGGATCCGAAACAGCATCACACCCGCGCTCAGCTTCGCCATCGAATCCTATGCTCCGACAGCGCGTTCCAAGTCCTTCAGGGAGGACTCCAGATGCGCGAGCAGGCGTTGCAGGTGCGGCACACTGCGCCGGCATCCCACCAGACCGAAGTCCAGATTCCCGGCGTTGTTGGCCAGGGTGATGTTCAGCGCTTGGCCGTCCAGCGCGATGGACAGCGGGTAGTTGCCGTCGAGCCGGGCGCCCCCGTAGTAGATCGGCTGCGTCGGCCCCGGCACGTTCGAAATGATGATGTTGAACGGGGGTGACGTCGATGTCACCCAGCCCGGAACCGCCGCCAACGCCAGCGCCGACGTATTGACGGCGGACAGCGCCAGTGCCTGAAGCCGCGGCAACTGCGAGAACACCTTCTTGTTGCTGCGCATCGACTCGCTGATGGTCAGCAGACGTTGCGCCGGGTCGTCGGTGTCGGTCGCGAGGTTGCACAGAATGGCCCCGACCAAATTGCCACCGGTGTCGGCCTCCTCGTCGGTGCGCAGGCTCACCGGGACCATCGCGATCAGCGGCGTGTCCGGTAGCGCGTCCTGCTCGAGCAGGTAGTAGCGCAGGGCGCCCGAGCACATGGCCAACACGACGTCGTTCACCGTGACCCCCGCGGCCTTCTTCACGGTTTTGATGCGGTCCAGCGACCAGGACTGCGCGGCGCAGCGACGAGCGCCGCCGATCTTGACGTTCAACATGGTCTTCGGCGCCCCGAAGGGCAACGTAAGCTGCTGCTCCAGCAGCGCGGCACGCGCCAGAACCAGCGTCGAGGGTGCCAGTGCCGCAACGGATCCCGCGGTCCGGGCCAGTGAGCGCAATGGAGATGACGGGGCGGATTTGCGCTTGGGTTTGCGCAGTCCCCACGGGGCGCGGATCTCGAGGTCGTCGGGGTCGGTCGACAGCGCGCGCTGCATCAGCTTCTGGGCCGAGACACCGTCGATCAGCGCGTGGTGGACCTTCGTGTAGATAGCGAACCGGCCGTCTTTCAGACCTTCGATGATGTGGGTCTCCCACAGCGGGCGGTGCCGGTCCAGCAGGCTACTATGCCACCGCGACGTGAGTTCGAGCAATTCGCGGACGCGTTTGGGCGACGGCAGCGCCGAACGCCGGACGTGGTAGTCGATGTCGACGTCGTCGTCGTACGACCAGCCCAGGCTGGCGATGCCGCCGACGAAGCTCGCGGGATGTTTGCGAAACGTGGGCTGGAAATCCCGCTGAGCGACCAGGCTCTTATAGAGGTCGCGAACGAAGCCGCGGCCGGCGCCCGGCGGGGGCTCGAACAACTGCAAGCCTCCGACGTGCATGGGATGTTCGCGAGATTCTCCCAGCAGGAAGATCGCGTCGGTGGGCTTTATCAGTTCCATCCACCCATTAGACCCATTTCGGTCTGATCCGGAAAGGCATAGCGCGATCGGACGCGTCAGGTCACTCGGAGGCCATCGTCCATGTCGAGGTCGCGATCAGGTCTCCGCGGTCCAGGCCGGCGGCGCGATGCTCGTGCACCTTCGCATACTCCGGGGTCGTCACCATGTCGATGAAGGCCTGCGGGGCCGGATATTCGACGATGAGAATCGCGTCCCACCAAGGGTGTTCGCCATCGCCGATGACCACCGACGGTGCTCCCCCGGCATAACGCAGGGTGGCGCCCACCCGCTCGAGATGGGGAACCACGTCCTGGCCGTATTGCAGGTAGCTCTGCAGCCCGCCCTCGGGTTTGAACTTGAGCAGGTTGACCATCACCACCGGTTCATCGGCCGGTCGCGCGGCGAGCGCGGCGAACTGCTCGGGCGTGGGCTCTAGACCGCTCATGTGAATCTCCTTGCGCTGGTTCTGGTCTGGCCGGATGCCGAAGGCGGTCAGAGCAGGTCGGTGATCGTCTTCAGTCCCGCCTCGTAGAGCACACCGGGAAGCATGCCACCGTCGCATTCAATGGTGGTGCCGTTGACGAAGTCGGCCTGACCGCCGGCCAGGAAAACGCAGACCCGTCCGACCTCTGCGGGTTCGCCGGCTCGGCGCAACGGGACGGCGGCGAAATACCTTGCGCCATCGGGGTCGTCCTTGGGCAGCACGAACGATCGGAAGTTCTCGGTCATCGTGGGCCCCAGGGCGATGCAGTTGACCCGCACCTTGGGTCCCCACTCTTCGGCCAGCGACCGGGTGAGGTGATTGAGGCCGCTTTTGGCCGCCCCATAGGAGACCAGCGTTGGCGATCCGGCAGGATGGCCGGCGCCGCTGGAGATGTTGATGACGCAGCCCACCCCATCCTGGTTCTGCATCTGCCGATAGGCGCGGATCGCGAACCATAGCGGGCTGATCAGGTTCATCTGCACGGCGAACGAGTGAAACAGGGCGGTGCGCGCGTAGTCGTCGTCGGCGGCGGGCGCGCCCTGAATACGTTGCACCAGTTCGGGAATGCTCTCGGCGTGGGGCGCCGGAACGGTGCCGCCCGCATTGTTGACCAGGATGTCGACCCGGCCGTGGGTGGCCACGACGTCCGCGACGAACGCGTCGATCGACCGGTAGTCGCCCTGGTCGCACACCTTTTGCGAGGCCCGGTGCGCCCAGTCCGGTTCGATGCCGGGGATCGCGTCCAGCGGTGAGCGCGAGCAGCCGATCACGGTCGCGCCGGCGCGCAGTAGTTCATGGGCGATGCCCACGCCCACGCCGCGGCTGGTGCCGGTGACGATCGCGATTTTGCCCTCGAGGACGCTCATCACAGACCCTCTCCCGAAACCGTCGATTGTTGACAGTCACTGTCAGCAAGACATAGCCTGCCATCTCATTCGTCGGTGTGTAAAGGCCGCGCACCGTCCGCCCGGGAGGTCAATGATGAATAGCCCGTCCAAGCTTCGTGTCATCCAGTGGGCCACCGGGGGCGTGGGCAAGGCGGCGATCGCGTGCGTCATCAATCATCCTCGGCTGGAGCTGGTGGGGTGCTGGGTGCACAGCGCGGACAAGGACGGCGTCGACGTCGGCGAGATCATCGGGACCGGTGAACTCGGCGTCACCGCCACCACGAGCATGGACGAGATACTGGCGCTGGACGCCGACTGCGTGATGTACAGCCCGCTGATACCCAACGACGACGAAGTGATCGCGATCCTGCGCTCGGGCAAGAACGTGGTCACACCCGTCGGGTGGGTCTATCCCGATCCGGCCAACAAGCGTCACCGGGCCGTCGCCGAGGCCGCGACGGAAAGCGGTGTGACGCTGCATGGTTCGGGCATCCACCCGGGGGGCATCACCGAGCGGTTCCCGCTCATGGTGTCCTCGCTGTCGTCTGCGGTGACGCACGTGCGGGCCGAGGAGTTCTCCGACATCCGCACCTACAACGCACCGGACGTGGTGCGCCACATCATGGGATTCGGCGGCACCCCCGAGGAAGCTACCCAAGGACCGATGGCCGGCCTTCTCGAAGCGGGCTTCAAACAATCCGTGCGAATGATCGCCGACCACATGGGATTTCGCATCGATCCCAACATCCGGACGATCCAGGACGTCGCCGTGGCGACCGCCGACATCGACTATGACCCCTTCCCGATCACGACTGGCACCGTGGCCGCGCGCCGGTTCCGCTGGCAGGCGCTCGTCGACGGCGAACCGGTCATCACCGCGGCCGTCAACTGGCTGATGGGCGAGGAGAATCTGGAACCGGCCTGGAATTTCGGCGGGCGGGGTGAACGTTTCGAGGTCGAGATCACCGGCGACCCCGACGTGAACCTCACCTTCAAGGGTCTGCAACCGGAGACGATCGCGGAAGGACTGGTGAAGAATCCGGGCGTCGTGGTCACCGCCAATCACTGCATCAACGCCATTCCCGACGTCTGCGCGGCCGGGCCGGGCATCAAGACCTACCTCGACCTGCCGCTGTTCGCCGGGCGCCCCGCCCCTGCACTCGCCGCGGAAAAGCCGTGACCGGCAAGGGCGTCCTCGACGACGTCTCGTTCTGTCATCTCGTCGTGGGCGTCACCGACATGGACCGCGCGCTGGCGTTCTACCGCGACGTGCTCGGCATGGAGGTCGTCTTCGAAACCCTCATCTCCGGCGAGCCCTTCGACGCGGTACTGCACTCCAGCCGTAAACACGAAGGCCGGGTCGTCGGCGGGCTGCTGGGCGGGCTGATGATCGAACTGCTGTCAATCGGCGCAAATCCGCCCGACCACAAGCCGGCACGCCGGGGCATCACCGGCATCCATAATGTGTCGCTGTCGGTCACCGATCTCGACGACACCCACCGCCGCGTCATCGACGCCGGCTACACCCCCGACCAGGCGCCCTTCGAGATCGGCGGCGTCCGAATGTTTTTCGTCAAGGACCCGGACGGCACACCGGTGGAGTTCATCGAACTCCCCAACGGCGCGCGCAGTACCTACGAAATGCATCGCGGTGTGCAGCTGCAGATGGGACCGGTCAGATGAGCTACAGCCACCCCGATTCCATGCGCGGACACGTCGCGATCGTCACCGGCGCCGCCCAGGGCGTCGGTAAGGGCGTCGCGACCGCGCTGCTCGAACGCGGCGCGAAGGTGCTGCTGGTCGATATCCAGGAAGAGGTTCTGGACAGGACCTGCGCCGAGCTCAAGGCGATCGGACCGGCCGAACAACTGGTCGCGAACCTGCGCGACCCGCAGAGCGCGCAGCGGATCGCGGCCGCCGCGGTCGACGCCTTCGGCACGGTGCACGGCCTGGTCAACAACGCCATCGCGACCAACGAACCCAAGGCGTTCGTCGACATCACCACCGAAGACCTGGCGCTGGGCTACGACGTGGGTCCCCGCGCGACCTTCCTGCTGATGCAGGCCGTACACCCGCTGATGGTCGAGGCCGGCGGTGGGTCGATCGTGAACCTCGGTTCGGGCACGGGCACCGGCGGTGAGCCGAAGTGGGGCGGCTATGCCGCGGCCAAGGAAGGCATCCGCGGGTTGTCGAAGGTGGCGGCCCTGGAATGGGGTCGCGACAACATCCGCGTCAACGTGATCTGTCCCTTTGCCGAATCCGACGGGGTCAAGTTCTGGAAGTCGTTCGCGCCCAAGGAATACGACAAGGCCGTGGGGCGGGTGCCGATGAAACGCATCGGCGATGTCCGCACCGACGTGGGGGCGCTGGTGGCGTTCCTGCTCGGCAGTGACGCCACGTTCATCACCGGGCAGACCATTCACGTCGACGGCGGGATCGGTTGCTTCCGATGAACGGCGAGTCGCTCCGCGACCGGCAGCGCGCACAGATCCGGGCCGATATCCGGCGCGCGGCGTTCCGCCTGTTCGTCGAGCGCGGGTACGACGCGGTCACCACCGAGGAAATCGCCACGGCCGCCGGGGTTTCCCCACGCACGTTCTTCCGGCATGTGCCGGCGAAGGAGGAGCTCCTCCTGGCACCGGTGCGATACGGCGGGGCCGCAATCGTCAATCTTCTCGAGGGCCGGCCCGCCGGCGAGTCACCCGATGTCGCGCTGATCAATGCCATCGTCACGCGGACCCGCTCGTTCGAGCAGACCGACACCGAGGAATGGCGCGAAGCCCTGCTGGTGGTCCCCGACCTGCTCGACAAGGTCACGGTGCACCGGCCCGCCGACAAGGAGCGGGCCACCAAACTCATCGGCGAACGGATGGGCGTCGATCCGGACACCGATTTGCGCCCCGGCCTGCTGGTTCAACTCGCCTTCGCGGCAGCCGATTTCGCATTCCAACAATGGGTGCGACGGTCCGGGAAGCCGCGGCCACTGGATAGTTACGTCACCGATGCCCTGGAGGCGGTCAAAAGTCCGCATTGGAAACGCAAGTAGACGGCTCAGCGCCGTCCTTCGGGATCGGCGATCCGGATCGGCGTGCCGTCCAGCCAGGCCACCACCGATTCCACGGTGTCGGAGTAGAAGGCGCCCAGCATCTCGCGAGTGACGTAGCCCAGGTGCGGAGACAGGGTCACGTTCGAAAGCCGGCGCAGCCGGTGGCCTTTCGGCAGCGGCTCGGCGTCGTAGACGTCCAAGCCGGCCCCGGCGATGCGCCCCGCTTCCAACGCGTCGATCAGCGCGGCCTCGTCCACGATCGGACCTCTGGAGGTGTTGATCAGGTAGGCATGCGGCTTCATCAGCGCCAGCTCTGCCTCGCCGACCAGACCTCGGGTGCGCTCCGAGAGCACGAGATGAACGGAAACCACGTCCGAGGATTCGAACAGCGCCGCCTTCTCGACCCTGCGCGCACCCAACCCCGCAGCGGTCTCCTGGGTGAGGTTTTGGCTCCAGGCAAGGACTTCCATGCCGAACGCCGCGGCGTAGTGCGCCATCCGAGCGCCGACCCGGCCCAGGCCAAGCAGTCCGAGGGTTTTACCGGACAAGGTGACTCCCGCGCTGCGCTGCCAGCCGCCGGCACGCATGTTGCGATGCTCTTCGGCGAGATTGCGCACCGTCGCGATCATCAGACCCCAGGCGAGTTCCGGTGTGGCGTCCCGCATCGACCTGAACCGGGGATGCGCGAAATCCGAGCGCGCCACCAATATCCCGTGTTCGGTGGCTGCGGCCATGTCCAGGTTCGGCAGGCTCCTGCCGACGATCGTGATCAGCTTCAGGTCCGGCAGCCGCTCGATCAGCGTTCGGGGAAACGCCATCCGCTCCCGCAGGGTGCACACCACGTCAAACGGTCGTAGCACCTCGGCCGCTTCGTCCTCGTCGAGGTGGCGGTCGAAAACGGTGACGTCGGCCCGCTTTTGCACCGGCGACCAGTCGGCGACCCGTAAGGCGACGCCGGCATAGTCATCGAGGATCGCTACCTTGGGCACGTGGTCTCCCCGACTCGAAGCATGGCCGCTTGGAACACTACGTCGCGGGTGTGGTCAAGGCCGCGATGACGTTGCGCAACGGCTGCGGCGACGTGGCGACCTCACCGACGTAGGGGTGCGCGAGTTCCAAGATGAGGAACAGGTCTGCCGCAACCAGCACCCCCACGGTCGCGACCATGATGTAGTCCATCCGGGGTTGCCTGACGCCGTAGACGATCGAGCACCCGACGACCATGCCGGCGGTGAGCAGGATGACCGTCCAGATCGACCAGGGCGGGCCGGTGTTGGTCTGGGTCTCGATGACGCGGGCGGTGCGCGCTTGACTTGCCCGATCGAGATTCGCCAAAGACGTGGACAGAAAAGCCTTTTGGATGTCGGTGTGCGGCTGGGCCTGTTGGTAGGCGAGATAGACGCGGTGTAACGCGTTGTCGGCCTCGGGGGACGTCGCGCCCCCGTTGGCGACGACCGGCCACTCGGCTAGCGCTGCGTGTTCGTAATCCAGCAAGGCCTGGCGTATTCGATCGGTGTCGGCCGTGTCGAACACCGTGCTGTCGCGGGCCAACTGCACGGCGGCCGCGCCTTCGGTCCGCACCTGGTCGTCTTCGCTGTTGACCTGGCTCCACAACCCGGAGGCCATGAAGCCGACGAAGAACGCGTAAACCAGGCAGATCACCCCGAATGCGAACCGGGTGGCGTCGTTGTGTACGTCCGCGGTGAGCGCGGGATAGTGGCGCCGCAGAATCATCTGGGCGACTACCGCTCCGCCCGCCACGATGACAAGAAGGCCCAGCAATACCAGCCACGCCGGCAGGTTGCTCACGATCCAGCGGCCCAAATTTCACCCTCCTACCGAGGGAGCCGGAAACTCCGGATCGACTGTAACCGGCGGCTGCGCAAATGTGCGCGGATCCGTGCACGACGCCGCGTCGCCGACCGCATACTGCTCGGGTGGGCGGGTTCGTCGCTGACGGAACTATGGCGTAATCGCCGGCGGATACGGCAGATCCGTGCTGCTGTGCGGATCGACATACACCGGACGCCCCAGATACGGGAAGGCGCGCTGCGGGCAGGCGGGCCGGTCGCAGATCTTGCAGCCGGCGCCGATCGGCACGATCGATTCGGTGTTGGTCGGATCGATGCCAACGGAGTACACGAGCTTCCCGGCGTGGGCGACGTCGCAGCCCAGCCCGATGGCGAAGCTCTTGTCCGGCCCGAGGTAGCGGCTCGGCTCCGTCGTGGTGGTCCTGGCGATCCAAAAGTACGTGCGCTCGTCGGGCATCTGCGCGACCTGCGTCAGAAACTGGCCGGGAAGGCAGAACGCGCGGTGCACCACCCACAGCGGGCAGTTGCCGCCGACGCGGGAGAAGTGAAACGCGGTGGCGGACTGGCGTTTAGAGATATTTCCCGCACTGTCGGTCCGGACGAAGATGAAGGGAACGCCGCGGGCGTTGGGGCGCTGCAAAGTGGACAGCCGGTGGCAGATCGTTTCGAACCCGACCTCGAATCGCCGCGCCAGCTGGTCGATGTCGTAGCGGACGGCCTCGGCCGCCGCCAAGAACCTCAGGTAGGGCAGCAGCAGCGCGCCGGCGAAATAGTTGGCCAGGCCGATGCGGGCGACGCCGCGCGCATCGTCGCTGAGCTGATCGTCGCCGGCGATGATCCCGGTGATCAACCTGTCCTGGGTCAGCAAGGCGATCTGGGTGGCGAGCTGGAAGGCACGCTGGCCCGGGTGAAGCCACCGCGCCACATACAGGGTCTTCGTTTCGGGCGCAAACAGCCGTTTGGAGTTGGGATCTAACGCTTGGCCGTCGTCGATCACCACCGTGACGCCTAGCTTGTCCGCGAGCAGCTGCGCCAGCTGGCCGTCGAGACCGCCGATGCGCAAGTTGTTCTCGTTGAACAGGTCTTCGGCGGCCATGTCCAGTTCGCCAATATAGTTCTTGCGGTCGTAGAAGAAGTCGCGGACCTCTTCGAACGGCATGGGCTGCTGGGACATCCCCGACGTGTCGACGTTGGCGCGGTTGTGTAGCGCTTCGAGATCGGCGGTGGTGCCGTGCAGCCGGCGGTGCAGATTGACCAGCGTCTGCCCGATCGCCGGCATGCGCGCGACCAGCTCCTCGAGTTGCGCCGGCGTGGCGGACGTGTCGGCCAGCACCTCACGCAGGTCCGAGATCAAGCGGGCGTCGGATTCCGGCGCGAAGTAATGCGCCGGTAGGTCGAACCGCTCGGTGAGGGTGAGCAGCACCGCAACGGTGATCGGACGCTGATCGTTCTCCAGCTGATTGACATAGCTGGTCGACAGTCCCAGTGCGCGCGCCAACGCCACCTGGGTCAACCCCCGCTCCTCGCGTAATCGCCGGAGCCGCGCGCCGGCGAACGTCTTCGCCACCCGATACACGGTACGCCGCCGTCTTTCACAACATTCGCAAAAATCGGCGATTATGGACACACGATTACGCTTTTACAGGGGATTTACCGCGCGACCAGCGTTGCGTACTGTGCGGCTTATGCGGATTCATGACGTTCGAACCCGACGCAGCGCCGACGATTTCCCCCGCGACGAGCACCTGGCATGGAAGATCGCCGAGGTCGCGGCCGACCCGGTCGCCGTGCCCGCGGACACCGAGGCCATGGTGATCAACCGCATCATCGACAACGCGGCGGTCTCGGCAGCCTCGGTGAACCGCCGCTCGACCGCCGCGGCCCGCGCCCAGGCACAGGCCCACCCGACCTCCGCCAGGGGAGCCAAGGTGTTCGGTGTCCAGGGTGACTACTCCCCGGAATGGGCGGCCTGGGCCAACGGGGTCGCCGTGCGCGAGTTGGACTTTCACGACACCTTCCTGGCCGCCGAGTACTCCCACCCGGGCGACAACATCCCGGCGCTGGTGGCGGTCGGGCAGCACCTCGGGATCGGCGGAACCGACCTGATCCGCGGCATCGCAACCGGTTACGAGATCCAAATCAACCTGACCAAGGGAATCTGCCTGCACGAGCACAAGATTGACCACGTAGCTCACCTCGGCCCATCGGTGGCCGCAGGACTGGGCACCATGCTGCGGCTGGACAAGGAGACCATCTATTCCGCGATCGGACAGGCGCTACACCTGACCACGTCCACCCGGCAGTCCCGCAAGGGCCTGATCTCCAGTTGGAAGGCGTACGCACCCGCCTGGGCGGGCAAGGTCGCCATCGAGGCCGTCGACCGCGCCATGCGCGGCGAGGGCGCGCCCGCACCGATCTGGGAGGGCGAGGACGGGGTGATCGCCTGGCTGCTCTCGGGTCCGGAGCACACCTATCGGGTCCCGCTGCCCGAGCCCGGCGAGCCGAAGCGCGCCATTCTGGGCAGCTACACCAAGGAGCACTCGGCCGAATATCAGAGTCAGGCGCTGATCGACCTGGCCCGCCGGATGCGCGAGGGCATCGGCGATCTCGACCAGATCGCCACGATCGAGTTGCACACCAGCCATCACACCCATTACGTCATCGGCACCGGATCCGGCGACCCGCAGAAATTCGATCCGGACGCCTCCCGAGAAACGCTGGACCACTCCGTGATGTACATCTTCGCGGTCGCCTTGCAGGACGGAACCTGGCACCACGAAAGGTCTTACACGCCAGAGCGGGCGCACCGGCCCGACACCGTCGAACTGTGGCGCAAGGTCTCGACGGTCGAAGATCCCGAATGGACCCGGCGCTACCACTCTTCCGATCCCGCGGAGCAGGCGTTCGGCGCCCGCGCCGAGGTCACCCTCAAAAGCGGTGAAGTCATCGTCGATGAGATCGCCGTCGCCGACGCGCATCCGTTGGGGACCAGACCGTTCGAGCGTGAGCAGTACATCGGAAAGTTCAGCGAGCTGGCCGACGGGGTGGTCAGCGAAACCGAGCAGCGGCGCTTCCTGTCGGCGGCACAGTCCCTTTCGGACCTGCAGCCGGGTGCGCTGGGCGCGCTCAATATCGACGTCGCCCCGGCGGTGCTCGCCCAGGGGCCCGCGATTCCCTCGGGGATCTTCTGATGGGCGGCCTGATCGGCGCGGCGGTGCCCGCGGCGACCAAGCGGGCTGCGTTCCGCGCGGGGCTGGAAAGTGGCGAGCTGCAACGCTTCCCAGGCGCCTTCTCCCCGCTGGTGGCCAAGCTCGTCGCCGAGCTCGGTTTCGACGGGGTGTATGTCTCCGGGGCGGTGCTGTCGGCCGACCTCGGCCTGCCCGACATCGGCCTGACCACCCTGACCGAAGTCAGCGGGCGCGGAGCGCAGATCGCCTCGGTCACCGACTTGCCCACCCTGATCGACGCCGACACCGGGTTCGGTGAACCGATGAGCGCCGCGCGCACCGTAACGGTCCTGGAGGACGCCGGGCTGGCGGGCTGTCACCTGGAGGACCAGCAAAACCCCAAGCGTTGCGGGCATCTCGACGGTAAGGCCGTGGTGCCGGCCGGCGAGATGGTCCAACGCCTGCGGGCCGCCGTGGCAGCCCGCAGGGATCCGAACTTCATCATCTGCGCCCGCACCGATGCCGCCGGGGTCGAAGGGGTGGCCTCGGCGATCGAGCGCGCCAAGGCCTACGCCGACGCGGGCGCCGACCTGATATTCGCCGAATCCCTGCAAACGCCGGCGCAGTTCGAACGATTCCGCGCCGCCGTGCACACGCCGTTGCTGGCCAACATGACCGAATTCGGCAAGTCGGAGCTCTTGACCGCCCAGCAGCTGTCCGACATCGGCTACAACGTGGTGATCTACCCGGTCACCACCTTGCGGCTGGCCATGTACGCCGTCGAGCTCGGTCTGCGGGAAATCGCCGACAGCGGAACGCAATCGGGCCTTCTGGACCGCATGCAACATCGCGGCCGACTCTATGAGCTGCTGCGCTACGCCGAATACACCCGATTCGATTCCGACATCTACAACTTCGCGATTTGAAACTTCACCCCTCGAGGAGCCGTGCAATGAGCACCGTCGAAGACAACGAACCCCGCATCTACAAGGGCCTGGCCGGTGTCGTCGTCGACACCACCGCCATCTCCAAGGTGGTGCCGGAGACCAACTCCCTGACCTACCGCGGGTACGCGGTCCAGGACCTGGCGGCGAACTGCAGCTTCGAGCAAGTTGCCTACCTGCTGTGGCACGGCGAACTTCCCGACGAGCAACAGCTTGCACTGTTCAGTCAGCGCGAACGAGCGGCCCGGCGGCTGAACCGATCCCAGCTGTCGCTGTTGACCAAATTGCCCGAGACCTGCCATCCGATGGACGTGGTGCGCACCTTCATCAGCTCGTTGGGTGCCGAGGATCCGGACGAGGACGACAGCAGCCCGTCGGCCAACTACGGCAAGGCGTTGCGGATGTTCGCGCTGCTGCCCACGATCGTCGCCGCCGACATGCGCCGCCGGCGCGGCCTGGACCCCATCGCCCCGCACAGCCACATGAACTATGCGCAGAATTTCCTGCACATGTGCTTCGGTGACGTTCCCGAGCAGGTCGTGGTGGACGCCTTCGAGCAGTCGATGGTCCTGTATGCCGAGCACAGCTTCAACGCATCGACCTTCGCCGCCCGGGTGGTCACCTCCACCCAATCCGACATCTACAGCGCGGTCACGGCGGCCATCGGCGCACTGAAGGGCCCGCTGCATGGCGGCGCCAACGAGGCCGTCATGCACGACATGCTCGACATCGGCACGCCCGAGCGGGCCGCGGAATGGCTGCGGGGCAAGCTGGCTGGCAAAGACAAGATCATGGGATTCGGTCACCGGGTGTACAAGAACGGTGACTCGCGGGTGCCGACCATGAAGGAGGCACTCAAGCGCGTCGCCGCGGCGCGCGACGGCCAGAAGTGGCTCGACATCTACGAAGCCCTGGAGAAGGGCATGGCCGAGGCCAACGGCATCAAACCCAACCTGGATTTCCCGACCGGACCTGCCTATTACCTGATGGGCTTCGACATCGGCATGTTCACGCCGATCTTCGTGATGAGCCGGATCACCGGCTGGACGGCACACATCATCGAGCAGACCGCGTCCAACGCGTTGATCCGTCCGCTCAGCGAGTATGTCGGACCACCGCAACGGGCTCTATCGTAAAGACCGTGTTTGCGAAGGTACTGGTCGCCAATCGCGGAGAGATCGCGATCCGCGCGTTCCGCGCGGCCTATGAGCTGGAAATCGGCACGGTCGCGGTGTACCCGTATGAGGACCGCAATTCCGTGCACCGGCTCAAGGCCGACGAGTCCTATCAGATCGGCGAGGAGGGCCACCCGGTCCGCGCCTACCTGTCCGTCGACGACATCGTCGCGACGGCACAGGCGTGCGGGGCGGACGCGATATACCCCGGCTACGGCTTCCTGTCGGAGAACCCCGATCTGGCGGCGGCATGCGCGGCGGCCGGCATCACCTTCGTCGGCCCGAGCGCGGAGGTGCTCGAGCTCACGGGTAACAAGTCCCGGGCGATCGCGGCGGCGCGGGCGGCGGGTCTTCCGGTGCTCGCTTCCTCGCCACCGTCGACATCGGTGGACGAGCTGGTGGCCGCCGCCGAGTCGATGACGTTCCCGCTGTTCGTCAAGGCCGTCGCCGGTGGCGGCGGGCGCGGGATGCGCCGGGTCACCGACGCGGCGTCGCTGCCCGAGGCGATCGAGGCCGCCAGCCGCGAGGCGGAATCCGCGTTCGGGGACGCGTCGGTGTTTCTCGAGCAGGCGGTGATCAATCCGCGCCATATCGAGGTGCAGATCCTGGCCGATAGCCAGGGCAACGTCATTCACCTCTACGAGCGGGACTGCAGTGTGCAGCGCCGCCACCAGAAGGTTGTCGAGATCGCACCGGCACCCAACCTGGATCCGGCACTGCGCCAACGGATCTGCGCGGACGCGGTGGCTTTCGCGCAGAGCATCGGCTATACGTGCGCCGGCACCGTGGAGTTCCTGCTCGACGAACGCGGCAATCATGTGTTCATCGAGATGAACCCGCGCATCCAGGTGGAGCACACGGTCACCGAGGAGATCACCGACGTCGACCTGGTGTCGGCGCAGCTGCGGATCGCCGGCGGGCAGAGCCTGGAACACATTGGCTTGAGCCAGAATTCGATCGTTCCGCACGGTGCGGCCTTGCAGTGCCGGATCACCACGGAGGATCCGGCGAACGGGTTCCGGCCGGACACCGGCCGGATCACCGCCTATCGCACCCCGGGTGGCGCGGGAATCCGGCTGGACGGCGGCACCACGCTCGGTGCCGACATCAGCGCGCACTTCGACTCGATGCTGATCAAGCTGACCTGCCGGGGCCGCGACTTCGCCACGGCGGTGCGTCGGGCGCGCCGTGCGGTCGCCGAGTTCCGCATCCGTGGTGTCTCGACGAATATCCCCTTCCTGCAAGCGGTTCTGGACGATCCGGACTTTCAGTCCGGTCGCATCACCACGTCCTTCATCGAGGAGCGCCCGCAGCTGCTCACCGCCCGCAGCTCCGCCGATCGCGGCACCAAGATTCTGAGTTACCTGGCCGACGTCACCGTCAACAAGCCCCACGGCGAGCGTCCGTCCGCGGTGTACCCGCACGACAAGCTGCCAGACGTCGACCTGTCGGTGGATCCGCCGGCGGGTTCCAAGCAGCGGTTGACCGAACTCGGGCCGGAGCGATTCGCGGCGTGGCTGCGGGAGTCACCCGGTGTCGGCGTCACGGATACCACCTTCCGCGACGCCCACCAGTCCCTGCTGGCGACGCGGGTGCGCACCAGCGGACTGATCAAGGTGGCGCCCTACATCGCCCGGACCACACCGCAGTTGTTGTCGATCGAGTGCTGGGGCGGTGCCACGTACGATGTCGCGCTGCGGTTCCTGAAGGAAGACCCCTGGGAGCGGCTGGCAACGCTGCGCGAGGCGTTGCCGAACATCTGCCTGCAGATGCTGCTGCGCGGACGCAACACCGTCGGGTACACCCCTTATCCGGAGACGGTCACGACGGCGTTCGTCGAGGAAGCGACGGCAACGGGCATCGACATCTTCCGGATCTTCGACGCGTTGAACAACGTCGACTCGATGCGGCCGGCCATCGACGCCGTGCGCGAAACCGGGGCATCGGTGGCCGAGGTGGCGATGTCCTATACCGGCGATCTCAGCGATCCCGCCGAAAAGCTTTACACGCTGGACTATTACCTCAAGCTCGCCGAGCAGATCGTCGAAGCGGGCGCGCACGTGCTGGCGATCAAGGACATGGCCGGGTTGTTGCGCGCGCCCGCGGCGACCACCCTGGTCTCGGCGCTCAAGTCCCGATTCGACCTGCCGGTGCACGTTCACACCCACGACACCCCGGGTGGGCAGCTGGCGACCTATGTGGCGGCCTGGCACGCCGGGGCCGACGCCGTCGACGGCGCCGCGGCCCCGCTTGCGGGTACCACCAGCCAGCCCGCGCTGTCGTCGATCGTGGCCGCCGCAGCCAACACGGCCTACGACACCGGGCTGTCACTGGGCGCGGTGTGTGACCTGGAGCCGTATTGGGAAGCGCTCCGAAAGGTGTACGCCCCCTTCGAATCCGGTCTCCCCGCGCCGACGGGACGCGTCTATCACCACGAGATCCCCGGTGGTCAATTGTCGAATCTGCGCCAGCAGGCCATCGCCCTGGGGCTCGGTGACCGGTTCGAGGACATCGAAAACGCCTACGCCGGAGCCGATGCCATCCTGGGGCACCTCGTCAAGGTCACTCCGTCCAGCAAGGTGGTCGGTGATCTGGCGCTGGCGCTGGTGGGCGCCGGCGTCAGCGCGCAGGACTTCGCCGAGGACCCCGCCCGCTATGACATCCCCGACTCCGTCATCGGCTTCCTGCGCGGAGAACTCGGTGACCCGCCCGGCGGCTGGCCCGAACCGTTGCGCACCAAGGCATTAGAAGGACGCGGCCCGGCGAAGCCGGAACAGGAGCTGTCGGCCGACGACGAAAAGGCGTTGGCCACCCCGGGCGCCGACCGCCAGGCGGCGCTGAACCGGCTGCTGTTCCCCGGGCCCACCAAAGAACTCGAGGACCATCGCGAACAGTACGGGGACACCTCTCGGCTGAGCGCCAACCAGTTCTTCTACGGATTACGCCACGGCGACGAGCATCGCGTCGAGCTGGAGCGCGGTGTGGAGCTGTTGATCGGCCTAGAGGCCGTCTCGGATGCCGACGAACGTGGCATGCGCACGGTGATGTGCATCCTCAACGGTCAGCTACGCCCGGTCGTGGTGCGCGATCGCAGCATCGCCTCCGACGTGCCGGCGGCCGAAAAGGCCGACCGCGCCAACCCGGACCACATCGCGGCTCCCTTTGCCGGGGTCGTGACGGTGACCACCGACGTCGGCGAGGAAGTCGAAGCCGGCCAGACGATCGCGACGATCGAAGCGATGAAGATGGAAGCCGCCGTCACCACGCCGAAGGCCGGCAAGGTCGCGCGAATCGCGGTCTCGCAAACGGCACAGGTCGAGGGCGGCGACCTTCTGGTGGTGATCGACTAGCGCCGGAGGCTGCTCTTGATCAGGGCAGCGCGCGCCAGGGTCTGTTCCGCCTGCTTCACGTGGGCGGCGTCGACCAGCACGCCGTTCACCCCGACGGCACCGCGGCCCTTGGCCTCGGCCGCCCGGTAGGCGGCGACATTGGCTTCGGCCCGGGCGATTTCGTCGGCGGTCGGGGCGTAGACCTCGTTGGCGACGGGAACCTGGTCGGGATGGATGGCCCACTTGCCGGTGTAGCCGAGCAGCGACGCGCGCCGCGCGTCGCGTTCGTAGCCCGACAGGTCCCGGTAGTCGGGATACGGCGCGTCGATCGCGTCGATGCCGGCGATGCGGGCGGCCACGATCACCTTGTTGCGCGCGTAAGCCCAGAATTCGCCGGGATATTCGCCGAGTGGGACGAAGTTGGTGTCCACCCGGGCGCCCTGCGACAGCGAGAAGTCACCCACGCCGAAGATCAAGGCATCCAGCCGAGGGCTGGCCGCCGCGATCTCTTCGGCGTTGGCCAGGCCTTCGACCTCTTCGATGAGGACCTCGAGCCGAATGCGGTTGCTCAGGCCGAATTTGGCCTCCAGCTGAGTGAGCAGCACGTCCACCCACCACACATCGCGGGCCCTGCGGGCTTTCGGAATGATGATCGTGTCCAGGTTCTGGCCGGCCTTGGTCACCACCTCGACGACGTCGTCGTGGCACCACGGGGTGTCCAGCCCGTTGATCCGGATGGCACGGGCGGTGTGGCCCCAGTCGATGTCGTTGAGGGCGGCGATCGCCTTGGCGCGCGACTCCTCCTTGAACGCCACGGGCACCGCGTCTTCGAGATCGAGGAACACCAGGTCGGCGCCGCAACGGGCGCCCTTCTCGAACATGTTGTCGTTGCTCGCGGGTACCGCGAGTTCGGAACGACGGAGCAGATCGGTCACCAGTGAGGTCCTTCTGTCACAGCACGCCGCGGGCGTGCAGGTCGTCAATGTCGTTGGCGGTCAGCCCGAGTAGTTCGCCATAGACCTCGGCGTTGTGTTCGCCGAGGCGAGGTCCGAGATGCTCGACCGTGCCGGACGCCGAGGAGAACCGCGGAACGGGTGCCTGCACCTTCATGGCTCCCAGCTGGGCGTCCTCGACGGTGATGAACACCTCCCGATGCGCCAGTTGCTCGTCGGCGATTAGATCGCCGATGTCATAGACGGGGGCCGCGGCCACCTCGTGGGCGTCGAAAATGGCCATCGCTTCCGAAAGAGTCTTTGTGGCAACCCAATCGGCCACCACCGCGTCGACCTCCCGGGCCCGGGCCAGCCGTCGCTGCGGGTCGGAGAAGTCCGCGTCGGCCAGCAGGTCGTTGCGGCCGATCGCCCGGAACACCCGCAGGGCCAACGCCGGTGAACTGCCCGACATTGCCAGCCACTTGTCGTCGGCGGTGCGATAGGTGTTGCGCGGCGCGGAGATATCCCATCTGTTGCCCGATCGCTCGGGCACCAGACCCAACTGGTCGTAGCCCAGCAGCGTCTGCTCCAGCAGCCGGGCCAGCGGATCGATGAGGTTGACGTCGATCAACTGCCCGGGCCCGCCGTGCACGTCACGGTGATAGAGCGCCATCAGCACCGCGTAGGCCGCGTTCAACGAGGCGACACCGTCGGCCAGCATGAACGGCGGCAGGGTGGGAGGCCCGCCGGCCTGGCCGGTGATATGCGCGAATCCGCTCATCGCCTCACCGAGCGTGCCGAACCCCGGGCGCTCACTCTTCGGCCCGCTCAATCCGTAACCGGTGATGTGCAGCATCACGATCCGGTCGTTGACCGCACGCAGGCTCTCATAGTCCAGCCCCCACTTGCGCAATGTCTGGGGGCGGGTGTTGAAGATGGCGACGTCGGCGCGCGCCACCAGACGGCGCACCAACGCCTGGCCCTCGGCGCAGCGCAAGTCCAGTGTGATCGAACGCTTGTTGCGCGAAATCGACTTCCACATCAACCCGACTCCGTCGCGCTGATTGCCCCAGCCGCGGATCGGGTCGCCGTGCCCGGGTTGTTCCACCTTGATCACGTCGGCGCCGAACTCGCCCAGGTAGGTCGCCACCAGGGGGGCGGCAGCCAGGGTGGCGAGGTCGAGTACCCGCAGCCCGTCAAGCATTGGCACCGGCAGCCACCCGCGCGCACGAAGGGCGCTGCAGCCCAAGGTGTTCCCGCAACGTCGACGCCTCGTACTCGGTGCGGAACAGCCCCCGGCGCTGCAGCTCCGGAACCACCATGCGCACAACGTCTTCGAACGCCCCGGGCAGATGCGTTGCGGCCAGCACGAATCCGTCGCAGGCTCCGGTTTGAAACCAGTCCGCCATCTGATCGGCGACCTGGGGGCCGGTGCCCACGAAACGGGGGCCCTGCAGCAGGGTGGCGCGATGGTTGGCGAGGTCGCGCAGCGTGACCGCTTCCCCGCCGATATGGGTGCGCAGGTTCTGCACCAGACCGCGGATTCCGGAGACGGAGGCCAGCAGTTCGTCGGTGACCGGATCGTCGAGATCGTGTTGGGCGAAGTCGTAATTCATCAATTCCGACAAGAGCGTCAGCGATGCCATCGGATGAACCAGATCATCCAGGAACATGGCTTCGCGCTCCTTGGCGTGGGCTTCCGACTCGCCGACCACAGCGTATGCCATGGGGCAGATGCGAACCGCGGCGGGATCGCGGCCGGCGTCGGCGATGCGGTCCTTCTGATCGGTGTAGTGGCTGCGCGCCACGTCGATCCCGGGATCACCGGTGAAGATCAATTCCGCCCACCGCGAGGCGAATTCGCGTCCCCGTCCCGACGAACCGGCCTGGATGATGACCGGGCGGCCCTGCGGGGTTCGCGGCACCGTCAACGGCCCGCGCGTGGAGAAGAATCGGCCGACGTGGCCCAACTCGTGCACCTTGGTGGGATCCGCGTACTGCCCCGACACCCGGTCGTGCAGAACGGCGCCGTCCTCCCAGGTGTCCCACAGCCCGGTTACCACGTCCATGAATTCGTCGGCCCGGTCGTAACGTTCGTCGTGGCCGAGGTGGGCCTCGACGCCGAAGTTCTGCGCCTCGCTGTCGTTGACCGAGGTGACCACGTTCCACGCGGCGCGGCCACCCGACAGGTGATCCAGCGAGGCGAACGTTCTCGCGACGTGGAACGGCTGGTAGTAGGTCGTCGAGTAGGTGGCGCCCAGCCCGATCCTGGAGGTGGCCTGTGCGAGTACGCCGAGGATCACGCTGAGGTCCAGCTTGACCGGGCGGGCGCCGTACTGGACGGCCTCGCCCACCGAGCCGCCGTAGACGCCGGGCATCGCCAGACGGTCGTCGAAGAACATCAGGTCGAAGCAGCCCTCTTCGAGCTGGCGGCCGATCTTGGCGTAGTAGGAGGCGTCCAGGTATCGGTGCTCGGTTGCGGGATGCCGCCAGGAGCCCGCGTAGACGGAAGTGCTGCCGGCCTGCATGAAGGCGACGAGGGCCATCTTGTCGGTGCGCATTTTTGAAACGTAACATCTGATATTTCAGATATCAAACGCTAGATCTGCCGTTTGGTATTGTGCGCAGGTGGCGAGGATCGATATTTCCGGAACCGTCCGTGAGCGCGCCGCGCGCGAGCTACGCGACCGGATTCTCACCGGCGCACTGCCCGCCGGGGCGCGGGTCGACCTCGATGCGATCACGGCGGAATTCGCGACCAGCCGCACCCCCGTGCGAGAGGCGCTGCTGGAGCTGTCCTTCGAGGGCCTGGTCCAGGTCGCCCCACGCAGCGGCGTGACCGTGCTCGGCATCAGCCCGGACGACGTCCTGGACAGCTTCACCATCCTCGGTGTGCTGACCGGGCAGGCCGCGGCGTGGGCGGCCGCACGGATCGAGCGACCGGAGCTTGAGACACTGCGCGAACTCGCGGCCGACGTCGTCGCTCGATCCGGTGACGACAGCATCGGCGAGGCGAACTGGCATTTCCATCAGATGATCCACCGCGCCGCGCACTCGCCCCGGCTGATGAACCAGATCAAACAGGCCGCCCGGGTGGTGCCGAGCAATTTCCTCACCCTGTTCCCCGAGCACGAGAAGCACTCACTCGACGAGCACCAGGAGCTATTGGACGCGCTCGGCGACAAAGACGCCGAGCGGGCGCGCGCCATTGCCGAACGACATGTCCTGGACGCGGGTCGCTCGCTGGCCGACTGGCTGGAGCAGCGCCGCGACGGTTAACCGCGGGCGCCGGTCAACTGTCAGCCGCCGCCGGCTCCTCCGCCTGCGCCACCCGCGGCACCACCCCCGCCCGCCGGGGGGCTTTCGCCGCTGCCGCCGTAGGGCACTTGCTGCGGAGCGGGCGCAGGTGGAGCCGGACTGGACGATGTCGGCGTCGGCGGCGCCTCGGGAAGAGTTGCCGCTGCACTCGCGCCCGCACCACAACCGACCGCCAGCGCCACCAGGGCGGTACCACCTAGCAGGGTCATCGTCATCATCGCCTCAGATCTCAACGGATCTCCCCTTTTCGTCTGTGAGCATGGCTTCGAGCTCACATACCCGCATTCCGGTTTTGCAATCGCGCGTTGACGATTCGAGGCGGTCAGCTGAGTGCGGGCAAGACCTGGTCCGTGAGCAACTGGACCGACTTCCACGCTTCGTCGACCGGCATGCCGCCGACCAGTGGGTGCATCACGAGGGGCCCATAGTTGTCGGCATCGCGCACCTCCGTGATCAGCTGCTCCGGGGTGAGGAAGCGGTATCGTCCCGACGCCCTGACCTGGTCCAGCGTTTGAACACCGGGCAGGTGCATGAGCGAACGCTGGTCGGTGGACCACCGGCCGTAAGTCACTGCCTCCCAAAGGATATGCTGTCCCAGCTCCGCCCACGCCTGGTCGGGGTCCTCGTGCAGGTAGATCATTCCGCGGTTGACCGGCCCCGGCATGAGGATGAACGGCGACATGCCCGCCTCCGCACACAGCTCGCGGTAATAGTCGGCGATATCGGGCAGGTGGTCCGCCAAACTGAGCGGCAGCCGGAACCGGGCCGCGCGCCGCGCCGTGGCACGTGCGCCACCCCCGACGTACAGCGGGGGATGCGGCCGCGACCAAGTGCCGGTGCAGATTCCGTGTTCCGGATCAGTACCCGACCACACG
The DNA here is from genome assembly GCF_001669335.1 of Mycobacterium sp. 1245852.3. Classification (NCBI taxonomy): domain Bacteria; kingdom Bacillati; phylum Actinomycetota; class Actinomycetes; order Mycobacteriales; family Mycobacteriaceae; genus Mycobacterium; species Mycobacterium sp. 1245852.3. The sequence continues at coordinate 25,297 of NZ_LZLL01000535.1, forward strand.
GCGAGCATTCGTTCCAGCAGGGCATCCATCAGTGCACCGCGCCGGCTGAAATCGGCTCCGAGAGCGTCATATTCGACCGTCCGGTAGCCCAGGCCCACCGTTGTGTGCAGACGTCCGCGGCTCATGTTGTCCACGAGGGCGATGTCCTCGGCAAGTCGCACCGGATTCCACAATGGTCCCAACGCGCAATCGACGCTCGCGATCAGCTTCGAGGTCCGGGCCAAAAACATCGCCGCGGCCATGATCGGATTGCAGCTCCACCCGTGTCCGGTCGCGTGATGCTCGTCGACGCTGACGGACGTGATGCCGTGGGACTCTCCCCACTGTCCCAGCTCGAGCGCCGCGGATAGGAGCTTGCCCTGCGTGCGTGGATCGCCTTGCGGGGAGGCGAAATTGAAGCGCAGCACCGTCAACAGCATCTGCCCGCCTCGCTACGCTTTCGGGCCGGCCGCCGCCTGCAGGAAACCCGGAAAGTCCGGGAACAGCGCGCGGTCGACGATCTCGATTCGGGTTCCCGCGTCGTCGACGTAGTAGGCGAAAAGCGCCAGATCGCCGTTCGAAGACGGGTCCGCGGTGTCGGCGGTGGCTTCGAAGCTGAAGCCGTTGTCTTCCAGCATCTTTGCACTCTCGGCCAGGTTGTCGGTCCAGTAGCCGAGGTGGTGGATCGCGTTGCCGGGTGCCGCCGTCCAGGCCGTCCCGGGTACCTCCTTGATCAGTTCGACGTGCGGCGCCTGCAGCGAATAGACGAAAGTCGAAGTGATCTCTTGGGTTCCGCCGGCCGTGCGAAAGGGCAAGGTGTAGCTCACCGGGGTGATCCACCGGTAACCGGCCAGCGCGCTCAGCCTTGCCATCGCCGCGTCGAGGTCGGGCACGATGATGCCGGTGTGGTAGAAGTCCTCGGGCCGTAACGCGAATGCCGTCATGTGTTCCTCGCTATCTGGTTGCGCAGCCAGGCACTCTCCCAGAAGTTCGTGCTGCTGGCGAGAAGTTTTTCATGGGCGTCGCGCAACACGGCGCGAGCCCCCGGATGGTCCCCCGGAACAATCTCGGCCAGGTGGATGGCCTGCAGCGCGCGATCGGCTGCCAAATGAGCCCGGGCACGCTCCAGCAGCGCATCGGCGCCGGCCAGTTCGACCACGTCGGCGGCGACGGAATCGAACCCGACGGGGTAAAGCTCGGTGGTCGATTCGTGGTGGAACCAGCCGGAGTAGTTCTCCCAGACTGCCCGCACGTCCCAGGCGACTTTGCCGTAGCCCTGTCCCACTTCGTATTCCGCGGGAAGCGTGATTTCGCGCATCAACGTGCGAACATCCTTGCCGGCGTTCATCCCGTCAACGGTTTGGTCGTGGATGTACTGGATGGCGTTTCGCAGCCTCGTGAGCTCTCGGTCGATGCGCTCGGCGCCCTTGACGGGCTCGAAGTGCCCGGTCACCAGCAGGTCGGCCTGCAGGTCCCGCACCCTGTCCACCGACGCGATCGCCGTCAACGCGTCCCGATACCGATCGCCGCGCATGGTGACCAGGTTGGGAATGTGCCCGATCAGCGGACCAAAGGTGTTTCCACACAGGCAGATCCGCTCGTTGGGCAGCCATACCACGAGGGAGTCGGTGGTCTCTCCACCGGGCACCGAAATCAGTTCCATTCGCCGGCCGCCGATTTCCAGGCGCAGGGTGTCTTCGAAATCGATGTCGACCACCGGCACGCTCTGGCCCGCCAGCCGCGACGTCCCCAGGCGCCGTTGGATGGCCTGAATGCCGGTGGCCAACGTGTCTTTGAATGCGAAAGCGCTGCGGCTGGCCCGATAGGGGATCAGCCGGTCGTTGTCGTCGCGCCAGCTCTTCCAGTTCGCCTGCGCGACAACGATCGTGTCGGGATCACGCACGCTGTCCAGGCCGCCGACGTGATCGACGTGGCCCTGCGTGAAGATGATGTAGCGCACCGGCGACGGGTCGACGGCGTCGAAGTTGGCGCGATGCACCGGCCCCTCGAAGCCCATCCCGGTGTTGATGACCACCCGACCCTCGGTCGTGGTGAGCAGATACGAGTTGGACAGGCCCGGCGAACACCACAGGCCCGGGGCGATCTCCTCGGCCCTCTCGGCGGACGCCGGGCGCATCGCGTCGGCGCCCGGCCGGCTCCGATAGACCGGTTCGGACATCGCTGGTGACTCCTTTTATTCGGGACGGACGTCGAACTTATCGAGGTAGAAGCCGAAACGGCTGCGCAGTTCGTCGGCGGAGGTGCCGAAGTGCCGCTGCAGTTCATAGTGGATGCGGCCGTGTTTTCCCCGTGGATTACCGTCCAGGTAGCGCTGGAACCGTTCGCGTACCTTGGGCGGCAGCTCCACGCCGGCGCGCTGATACAGCTTTTCGAGCACCGGCGTCTCGTTGCCGCCCAGCTGGTGGAAGTTGATGTCGATGCTGCGTTCGGGCGCCACCAGATGGCGGTCGCGCACGCATGCGCTGAGGAGTCGATACACGCGGTCAGTCCAATAGTCCAGCAGCCACTGCGGGTCAATGCTGCTGCGGCGCAACCGATCCGAGTACGCCATCATGGTGATCGCCGACTGGATCACCGCGGCGGGGTCGCGGTGCGTGAAGGCTACCGTCGCGTCGGGAAACGTCGCCATCAACGGGCCGAGCTGCTCGCAGTGCTGCGGACTCTTGAGCACCCATGTCCGTGGACCGCGCAGGAAGGTCAGCGTCTGCAGCACCTTCTTCATGTACGCGTAGTGCCGAGTTTGGTCGAGGCGCAAGTAATAGTCGCGCCAATCGGGCACGCGCGCATGCCATTCCAGCACGTACGAGGCCATGTCGAGGTCGAGAAGCTCCACTTCCTCCTCGATCGCCTCGGGAAAGCGGTCATGCATCGCGGCTACCACGGGTGCACTCGCCATCAGCGCATCATGTTCCGCTTTCGCGCGGGCATAGCGGGGATCGACGCCGAAGATGTCGGGGCCCTGCCCCAGCGCGGGAATGGGATCCTGGCTCTCCCAATACGGCAGCGCGCGCCGGCGCGGGTCGGAGGCAATGAGATTCACCAGATGTGTGGTGCCCGAACGCGGCATCCCGACGACGATGAACGGTTTTTCGATCGGGATAGATTCTATTTCGGGATAGCGCCGGATGAGTTCGGTGAGCGATAGCCGGTTGCGGAGCAGGCGCACGACACGTTGGCGCAGCGATCCGCGGGTGAGCTGGCGCAGCGCGTCGTCGGCTTCGATGGCCCCGACGTGCGCCCGCAGCCGGTCGGCGAACCCGTCGGTGTCGTCGAGGTCGGCGGTTCCGGCCGGCAGGCCGGTCTGCTCGATGGCCTCGGCGAGCATCCGATCGATGTCCAGATCGACGGGCTTGGCTTCGGTGAATTCCAGGATCTGGCGCTGCACGTCGGTCAGTCGGGGCGCCGTCAGGTCGTCGAAGTCGATGTCGTCAACCGCGGAACCCACCGCAACCCCTCTCCGACGCATCAGGTGAGAAAGACGACACAGACGCTAGCCGCGGCGCAGATCCGCCGTGCATCCACCTCGCCGCGCCCGGCCGGCGCTAGAGGTTGGCCAGATCGTCGGGGACGTCGACCTTGTGTTCTTGCAGCGCCTCCAGGGGCACCACCTCGAGGGTGCTCTCGTGCGTCGCGGCCAACACCACCGGGGCGGCACAACCGTCGTGGTGGGCGCGCAGCCAGTTCAGCGCGGTCACGCACCAACGGTCGCCGGGCAGCAGACCGGGGAACCTGTACTCGGGCACCGGCGTCAACAGGTCATTGCCGATCGAGCGCTGGTGCTCGAGGAATTCGGCGGTCATCACCGCACAGATCGTGTGCCGCCCGAGATCCTGTGGACCGGTCGAGCAACAGCCGTCGCGATAGAAACCGGTCAGCGGGTCCGTGCCGCACGGTTCCAGCGGGCCGCCAAGCACGTTTCGATCTGGCACCCGTTAAGTATTGCGCTCTCGAGGGTGAAGTTTGAAGAAAATCTGCCGACTGCTTCGTCGGGTTTTCGCGTGACGGACCCATCGGGTGCCCGTGTGGACGCCCGGGCATCGGGCGTGTTAACTCGAATCGATGTCGACGCCGCCCAACCAACCCGGAAATCCGCCCGGTGAGCCACCCTGGGGATGGCAGCCTCCGCAGGGATATCCGCCCCCGCAGCCCTACCCCGGCTTCCCGGGGTATCCCGGCTATCCCGGATACGGCGACCCCCAGGCGCCGTACGGCCGCGATCCGGTGACCGGGCTGGCGCTGTCCGACAAGTCTGCGACCACCGCCGGCTTACTTCAGCTGTTCTTCGGCGTGTTCGGTATCGGCCGCTTCTATATCGACTCGACGCAGATCGCGGTCGCGCAGCTGTGCCTGGGGCTGTTCGGGGTTCTCTTCAGCCTCTTTTGTTTTCTCGGATTTCCGGTCCTGCTCGGCGTCACCGTCTGGGCCATCGTCGACGCGATCATGATCTTCACGGGCAGCGTCAAAGACAAGTACGGTCGCAAGCTGCGTTAGGCGCCTGAGTTGGACAACGTTTTCAACTGTCCGCCAACACTTTTGGCTTGCGTTGGGCCCAGATTTTAACCTGGACGGCTTCGCCACGATCCAGGGCGCGCCGGTGGTAGTGGTCACGGATTGGTCACGATCGCGGGCGAATCTGGCCGTGCGACGGTGCCGACAACGAACCTGTCGCGACGCGCTGAGCAAATCCCGGGGAAATCGTCCCGAAAACTTATCGTCACATCGTGGAACGACGTACGGCCCTGAAACTCCCTCTGTTACTGGCGGCGGGCGCCGCCGTTGCTCGGGCACCTCGGGCCTCCGCGGAGGAAGCCGGCCGGTGGTCACCCGAGCGCGCGAGCCGTTGGTATCAAGCGCAGGGCTGGCTCGTCGGAGCGAACTACATTCCGGCGAACGCCATCAACCAGCTCGAGATGTTCCAGCCCGACACCTTCGATCCGCGGCGCATCGACACCGAACTCGGCTGGGCCCAGTTCTACGGCCACAACACCGCGCGGGTGTTCCTTCATGATCAGCTGTGGGCCGCCGACCAGCGTGGCTTCCAAACGCGCCTAGGGCAATTCGTCGACATCGCCGCGCGCCACCGCATCAAACCGCTGTTCGTGTTCTTCGATTCCTGTTGGGATCCGCATCCACGCGCGGGGCGCCAGCGCGCGCCCAGGCCCGGCGTGCACAACTCGGGGTGGGCGCAGAGCCCGGGCGCCGAACGACTCGGCGACCCTCGCTACGTCCCGGTCATGCGCGACTACGTCACCGCGGTGATGACCCAATTCCGCAATGACAACCGGGTTTTGGGCTGGGACCTGTGGAACGAGCCCGACAATCCCGCGCGCCAGTACCGCAGCGTCGAAAGAAGCGACAAGGAACAACTGGTCACCAATCTGCTGCCCCAGGTGTTTCGGTGGGCCCGGGCGGTGGATCCCAGTCAGCCGCTGACAAGCGGTGTGTGGCAGGGTGATTGGGGGCAAGCTCAGGGGCGTAGCGCGATCAGCGACATCCAGCTTGCCAACGCCGACGTGATCACCTTCCACTCCTACGCCGGGCCTTCGGGATTCGAAAATCGCATCAACGAACTCACCCCGCTGGGCCGGCCGATCCTGTGCACGGAATACATGGCGCGCCCCCAGGGCAGCACCGTCGAATCGATCCTTCCGGTTGCCAAGCGCCACAACGTCGGCGCCATCAACTGGGGCCTGGTAGCCGGCAAAACGCAGACCTACTTCCCCTGGGACTCATGGGATCACCCGTACACCTCGGTCCCCAAGGTGTGGTTCCACGACCTGATCCGGCCCGAGGGACGCCCGTTTCAAGACATCGAAGCGCTGACGGTGCGAAAGCTGGCCGGTAGCCAGACCTGATCAGGGTTGCGGCCGGGGTAACCCTTCGCTGAAGTCGATCAACGCTCGCCCGCCACAGACCTTCCGGTAGTAGGGTTATACCTGCTCAGAAGGGGGCGGCGATGGTCGTCGGTGTTGGTGGGCTACTGGCGGCGTCATGACGTGGGAAAATTTCACCGAAGCAGAACTGATCGCGGCGGGCGGCGGCGATCCATGGGCGATCAATCAGAGCCTGCAGGCCGGCAGCCCGTTTCAGATCGACCGTTTGGCGGAGGCCTTTCACGGTGCCGGTCGGCACACCGCCGAAGCCGACCACGCCTTCGAAGACGCGCGGAAACGCTTTGCCGCCGCTTGGAACCACCAGGACGGTGGTCACCCGATCAATGACTCCGACGAAGTCCAACGAGTCACCAAATCCCTTGGTGCACAGTCTGAGCGACTACCGAAGATCGGCGCCGATCTGGAATCCATCGCCGCCGCGTTGGCCGATGCGCAAAAGCAAGGGGCTCAAGAGATCGCCCTGCTGGACAGCGAGCTGCGGGGACTCGACAGACTCATCCACGCGATAAATCATGACCTGACATTCGAACTCTCCGCGTCGGAACGCGACAAATTAGAGAAGCTGAGGGACGCTGCGCACGCCCAGGCCGCGGACGACGTCGGCGAAGCCGTCAAGCAGATGAATTCAATTCGCAACGCCTACTCGGACACCTTACGGAAATCGATGAGCGCTCTGCATGCCGACGGTTACGACATCCCGAAAGCCGTAGACGGTTGGATCGAAAGCCCACTGAAACCCGGTGAGGTAAGAGATCTCGGTCCGATCGCCGGCACCGGCGGCATTCCCGGCATCCCAGGAATTGGGGCGGCCGACTTGGGGGAAGTCGTCGAGGTACCCGGGCAGCCCGGGAAGTACCTGGCTATCTTTGGTGATTCGTTCTCCGGCAATAAGGTCGGTGAGGGCGAGCACTATCGATCTGTCGCCGTTCCAGTGACCTTCGATGCCGATGGACGCCCGCATTTCGCGGCGCCATTGACGGGAGCAGAAGGTAGCGGTCGCGAGCTATTTCCCATCCCAACGGAAGCGAAGGGGGTTACCGACACCCTGCCAGCTGGGACGATCACGCTCGGCGACAAAACCTACATGATGGTGACGGGCACTCAGGGTGACTTAAAACCCGTGGCTTCGTGGCTGGTCGAGGTTAATGGTGACCCCGGTAAGGGGTGGGCCATGGTGCCGGGGTCGTTTCGGGGCGCGGGCGAAGCGCCCACACAGGTCAGCGGCTATAAGGGTACTGACGGCAAGGTCTACATCGCCGCCGATTCCTTCGACCGCAGCCGAGGCATCACCATGTACCGCGCGGATCCCGGCAACGTGTTCGATCGTTCAACCTGGCAGCCGTGGAATGGGAACGACTGGGGAAAGCCCGGACAGCAGGCCGTACAGGTAACCCCGAACCGTTACGGGGAGCTGAGCTTTCGAGAAATCGGCGGGAAGCCCGTCTTGTCTGGCTTTAACGTAGACGCGCATAAGGGAAGTATTGAAGTGCGGGTAGGAGCCAACCCGACCGAAATGTTTAGTGCGAACGTGCCCACAACCCTCGTTGCGCAGAATGGCGACCCAGGAGGCCCGAAGTTCATCCCACAACCGTACGGTGGATATATCCTGCCCGGATCAACGCTCGACGATTTGAAATTATTTGGAAGTCAATGGAATACGCTTAAGGATGCGAGCGGCGTGCCGTTCGGTACTCCGTATAACACCCGAGAGTTTCAACTTAGCCCCTATCACTGACCCGCCTGAACCGATTGGATGCATATGGCCATCAACAAACTGGTCGGCGTCACGACACTCGCCGGAGCTACGTTGTTAGTTGCCTGCACGGCGCACGCCGACCCACCTCGATTTCCCGATCTGAGCGCAGACGCACCAGTGAACGTCCGCGACTACACGATCGACGTTTCCAACCCTGGCCGGCCGCCCCTGCCCACGGTGTATTTCCTCACTCCCGATGGGGTCGTCTGCAACTACATGCCCGACCAAGCACAGTGCACTGGCAACAACCTGCCCGGGATCCCTCCCGCGCCTTCAAATCCCGACGCGGGAATCACCGGAGTCAATTGGATCGGAACCACCACTGGGCTGAAGCAGACGAATGAGGGTGAACCATCACGCGTGATCGACGGACAGCCAGTCAAAACGCTGCCTCCGGGCCATTCCATCACGGTGAACGGCATCATCTGCGGGGTCGACAACTCAGGCACGACCGCGTGCAAGGACCCGCAAGGCCGTGGCTTCGTGCTGTCGCCGAAGGGATCTGGGTGGCTGCCCCACGTGTGAGTACCGCTCGAGCGTGGCGGCAACACAGTCGCCGGGCATAGCGACAGAAGTTACGACTTGAAAAAAGCTTGGTACAAGGTTTTACGACGCCGCGAAATCCCCGACGGCGGTCATCTTGTTGCCGTCCCAGGCGGTGGCGAAGCCGCCCGCGTTATACGCGCAGTTCAAAATGATGTCTCGGTGCGGTGGACTCTGCATCCACATGTCGAGCGCTTCCTTCGGGGTCGCGGCGGATCCGGTTCCCCAGAAGACGATTTCACCCGAGTACCTGCTCCGATAGCCCGCAGCGGTGATTCGCGCCTGCGGTGATGAGCCGTCCGACCCGATGTGGCCGCTGACGCCGTTGCGCAACATGTCATCGGCATGGCGCTGGGCGGCTTCGGTCAAGCGCGGGTCGTCGCTGATCGGCGGGCATCCCGGGCGAAGCTGGTTGATACCGCTGTACAGCGCGGTCCCCGAATCGTCGGCGTGCGCGACGAATCCGGACAGGGCGCCGGGAGCCGTGATGAAGGCAGTACAGATCGCGAAGACGGCGATGATCTCGACTTTGCTGGCCATGATGCCTCTTGTCGCGCGCTCGCTTTGCTGTTTTTGGTATCTAAATGTTACCCATTTTCAACCAAGAACGATCACGAATCGCAAATCGATTCGCGGCGCTCAGTGACCGGCGTTGCGGGCCAGATCGATTGCGTATTGATTCACGAAGTTGCCGGCCGGCGGATCACCCTTGCCGCATGTTCCGTCCGATTCGCCGGGGCGCTTGATCCACAGGTAGGCGTCTGCGTGTGCGCCCGCGGTGCTGGCGGTCGGCGGAGTGCCCAGTGCTCGGCCGCTGGGGTTGCACCAGTTGAGGTCGGAGTCCGGGGCCGGTCCCGCACCGTTGCGCGACGTGTCGATCACGTAGTGCGAGCCATTCGTGAGGCCCGAAATGGCCTCGCCATAACCGATTTCGTCCTCGGTGGTGAAGAAGTTCGCGGTGTTGATGCTGAAACCCCGCGCGTGGCCGACGCCGGCCTGATTGAGCCGGGCGGCCATGTCGTCGGCGCTGTGCCAACGCAAGTGACCCGCGTCGACGTACACGGCCGCGTTCGGATCGCGGGTGAAAGTGTCGACGGCGTAGCGGATCAGGTCGAAGCGTTCCTGGCGCGCATCACCGGACAGGCAGTCGGCCATGGCCAGCGCATCGGGTTCGACGACGATCGCCACTCGCGAAGCCCCCACACCGGATGCGATGCCGTCGATCCACGAGCGGTAGGCGTCGGCCGAGCCCATGCCGCCGGCGGCGAAACTGCCACAGTCGCGGTGCGGGATGCCATAAATCGCCAGCACCGGAATTGCGCCGGCGGCATTGGCGTCACCGACATACTTCCCGACCGTGCCTGCCGACCCGCCCGGGACGATCCAGTACGCCTGCGGCGTGTTGGCGATGGCGGTCAGCTCGGGACTCGGCGGATCGGCGCTCTGCGAGGCGCGCATGGCCGCCGATGTCGGGTTGACGTAGAACGGCGCCCCGGCCAGCGGGTCACCGTCGGCGACCAGCCGCACCGGCGGGGCGGGACGGACCTGCACGGGAAGCTCAACCAGGCCCATGCCGGCGACGGCCGCAACCGTGAGTAAGGGGACGATCCACCGCACGACTGCACCTGCAGCTGAGAAGTTCACCTGAGGAAAATTAGTGGCTCGCAAGCATCGAGCGCCAATCGACGGTTCGGTCTACTGAGGACGGCTACGGCGACCCGCTTACATCGAGCTGCGCCCGCCGGGACCGCCGGCAAGCAGGCCGGCCGCGAAGGTCGCGCCCTTGTCGATCACCGCGGCGTTGGTCGAATACGTGTCATGCGCGGCGAAATTCATCCCGTCGGAGCAGATCGGGTCCTCGGCGGCGCATACCTGGATGGTTTTGGCCTGATAGAGCGGGCCGATGGCAACCGGCGGCTCACCGAAGAAGTTCATCGCCTTCGCGTTGGGCAAGGCGAAGAGCACGACCGAGGAGACGTGGTTGGCGATTTCCGGATCCAGCGGTTTGGGGACGCTCGCGGGATCGATCCCATCAGGTACGACGGGCGAGGTGACGAAGCCCATCACGGCCGCCCCTTGGGAGTAACCGCCGAGCACCATCTTGGTGGTGGGGCAGTCGTGCGCCATCGACACGACGTGTGCGGCAGCGTCTCTGACGCCGGCCTCACCCGCGTTTGTCCAGTCATGCGTGGCGGGGTAATCGACCGCGTAGACGTCGAACGATTTTGCGCCGACGCGCGGCTGCAGCGAGTCGACGAATGCCTGCCCGGTCGGACCGAGGCCGGGCGGATCGTCGGTGCCGCGGGCGAACACGACCTGCACATCCGGGCACGGACGGGCGGTTGCGGCGGGGATGGCGGTCACGAGGGCCGAAGCGGCGGCGCCCGACGCCGCGGCTACCGCTGAAGCAACAAGACAAGGGCCGTGACGTGCGCTCATGCCGCTGTTTGCCCAAAATTGTGATTTTTAAACCGCGGCCATCTGCCGCCGACCGGCGTGAGCCGGGGACGGCGCGCAGAATTCGCTCATGGCACGATCAGCCGGTTCCAGCAAATCTGGCAACCGCTTACGTCCGTGCAGTCTTGGCGGTGGCGGAGGGATTTGAACCCTCGGACGGTTTTAGCCGTCACACGCTTTCGAGGCGTGCTCCTTAGGCCGCTCGGACACGCCACCGCCGAGCAGCTTACCCAACGGCGGGCCCGTCACCCCAATCGCTGGCGGGCGAAGAAGGCCTCCAGTGGCGCGGCACACTCCTGCGCCAGCACACCACCGCGCACTTCGGGGCGGTGATTGAGCCGCCGGTCGCGGACGACATCCCACAACGATCCGACCGCCCCCGTCTTGGGCTCCCAGGCCCCGAACACCAGGCGGGCGATGCGCGACAGCACCAGCGCACCCGCGCACATGGTGCACGGTTCGACGGTGACCGCCAGCGTGGCGCCCTCCAGCCGCCACCCGTCGCCGAGCACCTCGGCGGCCGCGCGCAGCGCCAGGATCTCGGCGTGCGCCGTCGGGTCGCCCAGGGCCTCGCGGGCGTTCACCGCGCGGGCCAACTCGGTTCCGTCGGCGCCGACCACCACCGCACCGATGGGCACGTCACGAGGACCCGCCGTCGCGGCAACCGACAGCGCGGACCGGATCAGGTCTTCGTCAGGTCTCACCGACCGGTCCTGATGGCGGCGGCCCGCCGCGCTTGCGATCACCGACCGAGGCGGTCGATCACCGCCGACAGCTGGTCGGCGAAGCCCATCTCGCGGGCGATGCGGCCCAGCTGCTCGTCGGCGTACAGATCGGTCTCGTCGACGATGACGCCCAGGACCGCCTCGGGCAGCCCGATGTCGGACAACAACCCTAAGTCGCCCTCTTCGAATGGATCCGAGTCCTCCAGGTCCTCCGGATCGAGGTCGGCGTCCAGCTTGTCGAGCACTTCCGCGGCGATGTCGTAATCGAGCGCGGCGGTGGCATCCGAGAGCAACAACCGCGTCCCCGACGGCGCCGGCCGCACGATGACGAAGAATTCGTCGTCGACGTCCAGCAGGCCGAAGACCGCCCCGGAACTGCGCAATTCACGCAACTCCGTCTCGGCGGCCGACAGGCTCGTGAGCGACTTACGGGCCATCGGGGCGCAGCGCCACTGGCCCTCTTCACGCACCACCGCGACGCCGAAACCGTCCGGCGTGTCCGCGGACAGGCCCTGGGCAGAGGCCCGTTGTGCTCCCATGGCCGCTTACGGTAGTCCCTGACCAGGCCCCTGACCAGATGGCGGCGGGTCGCCTCGACATCTGGCGGCACCGCCCCCGACCGGATGTGCCAACCTTGGAATGTGGCACGCCCTCCTTCAAAGACACCGGTGTGTGTGCTCGGGCTGGGGCTGATCGGCGGCTCGATAATGCGGGCCGCCACCGCGGCCGGCCGTGACGTGTTCGGCTATAACCGCTCGGTCGAGGGCGCACAGGCCGCGACCGCCGACGGCTTCGATGCCACCACCGACCTGACCGCGACGCTGTCTCGCGCCGCCGACACCGGGGCGCTGATCGTGCTGGCCGTGCCGATGCCGGCGATGGCGGGCATGCTCGCCCACGTCAAGGAGACGGCCCCGCACTGCCCGCTGACCGATGTCACCAGCGTCAAGCAGGCGGTGCTCGATCAGGTCGTCGCGGCGGGGCTGCAGGAACGCTTCGTGGGGGGCCATCCGATGGCGGGCACCGCGCATTCGGGGTGGACGGCCGGGTATGCCGGGTTGTTCACCGGGGCTCCGTGGGTCGTCAGCGTCGACGACCACGTCGACCCGGCGGTCTGGTCGACGGTGATGACGTTGGCGCTCGACTGCGGCGCCGTCGTGGTGCCGGCCCGATCCGACGAGCACGATGCCGCCGCGGCGGCCATCTCGCATCTGCCCCACCTGCTCGCCGAGGCGCTGGCGGTGGTGGCCGGAGACGTGCCGTTGGCCTTCGCGTTGGCCGCCGGCTCGTTCCGCGACGGGACCCGGGTCGCGGCGACCGCCCCGGACCTGGTCCGGGCGATGTGCGAGGGCAACTCCGACCAGCTGGTGCCCACGGTCGACCGCCTCCTCGAGCTGCTGAGCCGCGCCCGCGAATCGCTGGCCGCGCACAATTCGGTCGCCGACCTCACCGAATCCGGCCATGCCGCGCGCATCCGCTACGACAGCTTCCCGCGCAGCGACATCTTTCACGTCGTCGTCGGCGCGGAGAACTGGCGTCAGGAATTGGCCGCCGCGGGCCGGGCCGGTGGGGTGATCAGATCCGCTCTGCCAAGCCTGGATAGTCGACGATGAATCCCTCGTCATCGACGCTGACCGTGGTGTCGGAGATCGGCGAGCGCAGTTTGATCTCGGCCGGGCCGCCGGTGTTGCTATAGCTCACGGTGTCCGCCGTGATGGACATCTCCGGCAGGTTCACGTAGACCACCGGCAGCGTCACCGAGGCCAGCCGCTCGTATAACCCGAGCCGCCGGATGGGCAGCGCGTTGAAGAACGGGCTGAACTCCACGTCGACATCGAGCGCACCGTTGTAGGCCGCCCGACGCTCGCCCTGGTGGTCGGTGACCAGCCACATGTTCTCCTCGTCGCGGGCAAGCGAGAAGACCCGCTCCCGCTCGGCCAGGGTGACGGTCATGCCGAGCCGCTTGGTGGCGCCGGTCTCATCGGTCAGCAGGTCGTAATAGGCGCCGAACGCCGGGGTGGTTTCGGTGGCGGCGGCAATGATGCGGCCATTGGCCTTGATTCTGTTGCCGGACACCTGGACTCGTACCGATTCCATGCGGGGAGCATCCTGTGCGCGCCAGGTGAGCATCGCCTGCCACACGCGGCGAGACGGATCAGAGGGGGCTGCGTTCACTCATCTACCGTAAGACGTGCCCGCCAAGCGATGCGGAAGTGCCCGGTATGTTCGCCGCAGCCGCCCGGTGCCCGGCACCGAAATCCACACCGCCAACGCCAGCAGACCGTCGAGCACCAGCGCCAGCGCGGCCACCATCAGCGCCCCAACCAGGGCGAGATGAAACTCACGTTCCTTGATTCCGTCGATCAGGTATCTGCCCAGTCCACCGAGGCTGGCGTAGGCCGCCACGGTCGCGGTCGCCACCACCTGCAGCGTGGCGTTGCGCAGGCCACCCAGGATCAACGGCAACGCATTCGGCACCTCGACGCGCAGCAGCACCTGGGCCTCGGTCATGCCCATCGCCCGGGCGGCATCGACGACCGTGGGCTCGACATTGGCGATCCCGGCATAGGTACCGGCCAGCAGCGCCGGCACACCCAGCAGCATCAGCGCCACCAGCGACGGTCCCAGACCCAGCCCGAAGACCAGCGTGCCGAACAGCAGCACGCCCAGCGTCGGCAGGGAGCGCAAGCCGTTGACGGCGCCGACCACCAGCAGGGTGCCCCGCCCGGTGTGCCCGATGATCATGCCGACGGGAATCGCGATCAACGCAGAGGCGGCCACCGCCAGCGCGGTGTACTCGAGGTGTTCGAGGATGCGGGCGGCGAGCCCGACGGGACCGGTCCAGTTGTCGGCGGTCAACACGTAGGAGATCGCCCGCGCGACGAAGTTCACCGCGCACCACCGACCACGGGCGCGACGACCGCGCGGCGACCGGTACGCCGCGTGGCGTGCGCCCACGGTGTTGCCAGCCGGCCGGCCACGACGATGAGCACGTCGATGACCACCGCCAGCACGAACAGCGCGATGATGCCGGCCAGGATCTGATCGCTCTTGTCGGTTTGGTAGCCCTGGGTGAACCAGCTGCCCAGCCCACCGATGCCGATGACCGAACCCACGGAGACCATCGCGATGTTGGTGACCACCACCACCCGCAGTCCGGCGACGAGCACCGGAACCGAAAGCGGCAGTTCAACTTTGAGCATCCGTGTGACCGGCGAATACCCGACGGCAGTGGCGGCGTCGCGCACCTGGGCGGGCACCGCGTCCAGCGCCTCGAGCACGGCGCGCACCAGCAGCGCCGCGGTGTAGGCCGTCAACGCCACCAGCACGTTGGCCTCGTCGAGGATGCGGGTCCCGATCAGCATCGGAAGCACCACGAACAGCGCCAGCGACGGGATGGTGAACACGACGCTGGCGACCGCGGTCGTCAGCCGGCGGGCGATTCGGGTGCGCTGCACCAACATTCCCAGCGGCAGGGCGATCGCCAGCCCGATCAGCACCGGCACCAACGACAGCCGCAAATGCACGACGGTCAGCCCCCAGGCGTCGTCGAGATGGCTGAGCAGATAGTGCATCGGCTAGGTCCCTGGAGGTTCCGCCGAGCCCAGGCGCTGGGCCTGGACCGCGGCCAGCACGTCGTCGGCCAGCACCCCGCCGATGACCTTGCCGTCGTCATCGACGGCGACCCCGATGCCCGACGGCGACGACAGCGCCGCATCCAGCGCGTGGCTCAGGTTGCCCCGCGGCCGAAACAGCGATCCGAGCCCGCTCATGCTGTCCGTCAACGGCACGCCGTCGCGGTGCCGACGCACTCCGGCGCCGTCGATCCAGCCGATGGGCACGCCGCCCGAATCGACCACCACGGCCCACCCGCCGGAAGGTTCTGTCTGCATGGCCTTTTCGGCCGCAACCCGCTCGACATCGTGCAGCGGCAGTCCCGCCGCGTCGAGGAGTTGTAACCATCGGTAGCCGCGGCCCAGGCCGATGAACCTCGACACGAAATCGTTGGCCGGCCGCGACAGCAGCTCGGCGGGCTGGTCGAACTGTTGCAACGAACCGCCCTTGAACACCGCCACGCGATCGCCGAGCCGCAGCGCCTCATCGATGTCGTGCGTGACGAAGACGATCGTCTTGTGCAATTCGGCTTGCAGGCGCAGTATTTCGTTTTGCAGGTCGTGGCGAACCACCGGGTCGACGGCGGAGAACGGCTCATCCATCAACAGGATGGGCGGGTCGGCGGCCAGTGCGCGCGCCACGCCGACCCGTTGTTGCTCGCCGCCGGAGAGTTGCGCGGGGTAGCGGGTCGCGAGTTTGGCGTCCAGCCCGACCCGCTCGAGCACCTCGTAGGCGGCTTTGCGGGCGGCCCGGCGGGCCTGGCCCCGTAAGACGGGAACCGTTGCCACATTGTCGATCACCCGCTGGTGCGGCATCAGCCCGGCGTGCTGGATCACATACCCGATCCCGAGGCGCAGTTTCACCGGGTCGCGGGTGGACACGTCGACCCCGTCGATCGTGACGACGCCCGAAGTGGGCTCGATCATCCGATTGATCATGCGCAGCGCCGTGGTCTTGCCGCTGCCCGACGACCCGACAAACACGGTCAGCTCACCGTTCGGGACGCTCAGGCTGAGCTGGTGCACGGCGGTGGTTCCGTCGGCGAAGGCCTTGGTGACTTTGTCGAAGATGATCAAGTCATCCTCCGATCGGATGGTTGAAGCCGTTGTCCCGTATCCAGTTTCGCGCGGCCTGGTCCGGATCGATGCCCGAGTTCCCCGACACCGCAGCGTTGAGTCCGGCAACACCGGCGGTGGTCAGCTTCGCCGACACAGCGTCCAGCACGTCCCTGAGATGATCTGATTTCTTCTGCGAATTGACCAGCGGCACAATGTTTCCGGCCATGAAGTTGTGTTCGGGGTCATCGAGGGCCACCAGGTGGTTCTGCGGGATGGCCGGGGACGTGGTGAAGACGTTGGCGGCGTTCACCCTTCCCCCGACCAATGCGCGCACCGTGACCGCGCCCCCGCCGTCGTCGATGGCGACGAAGTTGCCAGGTTTGATGTCGAGCCCATACTTCTGCCGCAGTCCCGGCAGCCCGGCGGGGCGGGTCGCGAATGCCGAGGGGGCACCGAATCGCACGTCCGGTGAGTGAGGGGCCAAATCGGCGATGGTCTTCAGACTCCAGGAGTTCGCCGTCTGCGCGGTGACGCTGACGGTATCGGTGTCGGTGGCCGGCGCGGGCGCCAGGATCGACAGGTCACCGGGCAAGCGCTGGTGCAGCTCCACCTCGACGGCACCCAGCATGGTGGCCTTGGACTGCGGGGCGAAATACAGCAGCAGATTGCCGATGTACTCCGGTACCAGGTCGATGGAATGGTCTTTGAGCGCAGGGATATACGTCTCCCGGCTGCCGATACCCATCCGCGTGCCCACCTCAAACCCGTTAGCCTGCAAGGCCTGCGCGTAAATCTCAGCGATGATCTGCGATTCCGGAAAGTCTCCGGAGCCGATGACTATGGAGTTGGGGCTTCGAACCTGCGCTCCCAACGGATCGGAATTGCTGCACGCCGCAACAACGCACATCGCCATCAGCAGGGCTGCCGCGCGCATGATCGTGCCTTGCGGGCGCGGCAGCGTCGTCATACCGCCGACCCTAATGCCCGAACCGCGCGGACGCTGGCCTGCGGAATTGGTGGCGGTGAATCGGTTTCATTCTGCGTCGGATAGGGCAAAGATGGCAGTATGAGCAGCCACATCCCTGCCTCGCCCGGGCAGCCGCCCCCCAAGCCCGATCCTGCGGCCAAGACCGGCGCACCCGCCAGAGAACCGGCTATCGGGTTCACCCGCGCCGGGGCACTGTGGTCCTCGCTGATCGCCGGCTTTGTGATCCTGATCCTGCTGCTGATCTTCATCACCCAGAACACGACACCGACAGACTTCCAGTTCTTGGGCTGGCACTGGAGCCAGCCCAAGGGCGTGGCGATCTTGCTGGCGGCCGTGGTCGGCGGGCTGATCACCGTTGCGGTCGGCACCGCACGGATCCTGCAGTTGCGCCGCGCGGCCAAACGGCAGCACGCGGCCGCCGCACGCTAGCCCGGCAGCTTCGCCAGTTCGGCCAGACCGCGCGAAATCAGCGGCGACACGACCTCCGGTGCGTGATCGGAGTCGGCGCCGCGGGCCTGATCCGACATGCGTCGCCGGAAGTCGATGCCGGCGGCGATGATCGCGAGCTTGAAGTAGGCCAGCGCCATGTAGAACTCCCAATGGGCCAGCGATGTACCGGCCACCAGCGAATAGCGGTCGGCCAGTTCGTCGGCCGTCGGCAACAGCGGTGACGTCCACGCGGCCTGGGCATTGACGATCAAATCCAGGGCGGGGTCGCGGTACACGCACATCAGGGCGGCGTCGGACAGCGGATCCCCCAGCGTGGAGAGCTCCCAGTCGACGACGGCACGCACCTTCGTCGGGTCGTCGGCGTCCAGGATCGTGTTATCGATCCGGTAGTCGCCATGCACGATCGAGGTCCGGCTCTGCTGCGGAATGGCTTCGCCCAGACCGGAATGCAGCCGCTCCACGTCGGCGTCGCGTCGATCCTCGGGCAACCGGACCAGCGACCACTGCGAGCCCCACCGCCGCACCTGACGCTCCAGATAGCCGCTCGGCTTGCCGAAATCGGCCAGCCCGACGGCGTCGGGATCGACGTTGTGCAGATCGACAAGCACCCGGATCAACGAGTCGACGCAACCCCCAATCACGGTGTGACTGAATGATTCGAGTTGAGCGCGGCGCCGAACCACCTGCCCGGCGACGAACTCGACGATCTGGAAGGGAGCGCCCAGCACCGAATCGTCCTGGCACAGCCCGATCGTGCGCGCCACCGGCACGGGGGTGTCCTGCAGCGCCGCCACG
Organism: Mycobacterium sp. 1245852.3; assembly: GCF_001669335.1. Taxonomy (NCBI): domain Bacteria; kingdom Bacillati; phylum Actinomycetota; class Actinomycetes; order Mycobacteriales; family Mycobacteriaceae; genus Mycobacterium; species Mycobacterium sp. 1245852.3. Next base: position 43,578 of record NZ_LZLL01000535.1, read on the forward strand.
ACGCGGTACTCGCGGGCCATGTCGTGCGCCGACGGGGTCAGGCCGTGCAGGGGCGGCCGGCGCACCAGCCAACTGGTGCTGTCGTCGTAGACGCGGAACGTCAGATTCGAGCGACCCCCGGAGATGAAGTCCGCGCGCAACTCACCGTCGCGCCCGACTCCCAGCGAACGCAGGTAGGAGTCCAGCGAGGCCAGGTCGAGCCCCTCGAGTTGGTCAGCTGAAGTCACCGAACTTGTCTACCACCGCCGACCTCGACGCGGTGCACCACCTGCGAGTTGCGGGCGTGGGGTTCAGGCGCTGCCACGGCCCGCATCGTCGTCGAGCAACCTCTGGTTTCGCGGCAACAGGTCCCAGACGTGTTCGGTGGTGTTGACCGCGGCCACCGTCGCTTGACCGGACCGGGAGAACAACAGCCGAGTCACCGACGCGTAGTCGACGGGGAAGGACAGCAGGCGGGCGGTACCCAGAATTTCATGCAGCAGGACGTTGATGACCCCGCCATGGCTGAACACCGCGACCGTGTCTTCGGAATCGGCGGCCGCGACGAGGTCGTCGATCGCGGCGCGCACCCGCGCCCGAAAAGCTTCCTCGTCGACCGCGCTCGGCAGATGCCCCTGCGCCAGGCGCGCCCACTCCTCCGGCATCTCCGCGCGGATCTGCTCGACCGGGATGTACACCGGAAGGTCGCGGTCGTACTCGGCGAAGCGATCGTCGATCTCGACGCTGAGCCCGCGATCCGCCGCGACCGGCTCGGCGGTCTGGATGGCCCGGCGCTGCGGGCTGCTCACCACCCGCGAAATGGGGAACCTGGCGAGCGCCTTGGGTAGTCGTTCGATCTGGGCCAGCCCCTCCTCGGACAGGTCCGGATCGGAACCTTGGCCGTGTTCGCTGCGCAACGGCAGCGCATGCCGGACCAGAAGCACTTGCATATTTCGTCCCGTCGTTCGATGGTGGGCAGCGCCAGTTTCTCACCGCGCCCGGCGACGCCGATCTCGAGGAGGACGGATGACCGAACCGGACAGGGATTGGGACGCCACCTACCGGCAGGCCGTGCCGCCGCCGTGGAGCATCGGCCGGCCCCAACCGGAGCTGGCCCGTCTCATCGATCAGGGCAAGGTGCGCAGCGAGGTGCTGGACTCCGGCTGCGGGCATGCCGCGCTCTCGCTGACCCTGGCCGCGCTCGGCTACACCGTCGTTGGCCTGGACGCCAGCGCGACCGCAATTCGGGCGGCCACCGCCGCGGCCGCCGAGCGGGGACTGAGCACGGCGACCTTCGCGCAGGCTGACGTCACCGACTTCGGTGGCTATCCGCCTGGTTCCGACGGCCGCTTCGCCACGATTCTCGACAGCGGCCTGTTCCACGCGCTGCCGCCCGACCGGCGCCACGACTACATCCAGTCCATCTTTCGGGCCGCCGCGCCGGGAGCCGCGCTCTACATCCTGGCCTTCGCGGCCGGCGCGCTGGATGACGCCCATTCGGACCGGCCGGGCCCGCGCGGCTTCACCGAATCCGAATTGCACGACGCGGTCGCGACGCTGTGGCGCGTCGACGACCTGCGCGCGGCGAAGGTTTACGGCAACGACGACACCGGCGGGTCGTCGGATGGTCCACTGGCCCACCTGGAGCACGACGACGAGGGCCACTTCATGGCCCCAGGGTTCCTGCTGAGCGCGCACAAACCGGACTGACCGGGCTGCGGCCATGGAGAATGCTATTCTCCATACGGAGATTGGGGTGTGCGGCGTGGTTGGACGGTGACTCGCGTGGGCGAACCGGGACTCGACGCGGGCGTCCTCGCCCGCTGGCTGGATGCAAACAACGCCCCGGGTGGCGGCGAGGAACCGCGGCTGACCCAGCTCAAGGGCGGCTCGCAGAACACCCTTTACCTGATCGAGCGCGGCCCGTCGGAGGCGCGGACGAGGATGGTGTTGCGGATGCCCGGCGCGCGCGCCGACGCCGCCCGCATCGACGGGCTGCTGCGGGAGATCCGCCTGGTGCGGGCGCTGTCCGGCACCGATGTCCCGCACGCGGCGCTGATCGCCGCCGACGACACCGGCGACGTGCTCGGCATGCCGTTCTACGTCATGCAGGCGATCGACGGGTGGAGCCCGATGGACGGCGGGTGGCAATCGCCGTTCGACACCGACCTCGAGGCCCGGCGCGGCCTGGCCTTCCAATTGGTCGACGGCGCGGCCAAGCTGGGCCGAGTGGATTGGCGCAAACAAGGACTCGAAGGCTTCGGCCGCCCGGATGGATTCCACGAGCGGCAGGTCGATCGCTGGCTGGCGTTCCTCGACGCGTACAAGGTCCGCGAGCTGCCCGGCCTGGATGTGGCCTCCGACTGGCTGCGCCGCAACCGTCCGGCGCATTACCGGGCGGGCATCATGCACGGCGACTATCAGTTCGCCAACGTGATGTTCGCCCATGGCGAGCCGGCGCGGTTGGCCGCGATCGTGGACTGGGAGATGACCACGGTCGGTGATCCGCTGCTCGACCTGGCGTGGTGCCTGCTGGGCTACGACGGCGAGAAACCGCGCGAGGACGGGTTTTATCTCGACATGCGCGGGATGCCCACGCGCAGCGAGCTACTGGGGCACTACGAATCCGTCAGCGGGTTGTCTACCGAAAACATCGACTACTACCTGGTGCTGGCCAACTGGAAGCTGGGCATCGTGCTGGAGAAGACCTACGCGGCCGGGGTAAGGACCGGCTCGCAAAAAGGAGGAGTCGACCCGAAGATCACCGACGCGTTCGGCCCGATGATCCTGCAGCTCATCGCCACCGCGGCCGAGCTGGCCCGATCTCACAAGGTGTCCTGAAATGGGTTATGCCGAAGAGCTTTTCGACCTCACCGACCGGGTAGTCCTGATCACCGGCGGCAGCCGCGGACTGGGACGTGAGATGGCGTTCGGTGCGGCCCGCTGCGGCGCGGACGTGGTGATCGCCAGCCGCAACCTCGACAACTGTGTGTCCACCGCCAAGGAGATCGAGGCCGAGACCGGCCGTGCGGCCATGCCGTATCAGGTGCACGTGGGGCGCTGGGATCAGTTGGACGGCTTGGTGGAGGCGACCTACGAGCGGTTCGGCAAAGTCGACACGCTGATCAACAACGCGGGCATGTCGCCGCTGTACGACAAGCTCACCGACGTGACCGAGAAGTTGTTCGACGCCGTGGTCAATCTCAACCTCAAGGGGCCGTTCCGGTTGTCGGCGTTGGTCGGTGAGCGCATGGTGGCGGCCGGTCGGGGTTCGATCATCAACGTGAGCACGGCCGGATCGTTGCGGCCGACACCAGACATCATCCCCTACGCCGCGGCCAAGGCCGGGCTCAACGCCATGACCGAGGCGTTGGCGAAGGCGTTCGGACCGGCGGTGCGGGTCAACACCCTGATGGCCGGGCCGTTCCTCACCGATGTCAGCAAGGCCTGGCATCTGGATGCGGCACATCAGAATCCGTTCCAGCACCTTTCCTTGGAGCGCGCGGGCGACCCCCGCGAAATCGTCGGCGCCGCATTGTTTTTGGCATCCGATGCGTCCAGCTTCACCACCGGCTCGATTCTGCGGGCCGACGGCGGGATCCCTTAGCGAGCAGGAGGTGGGGCCATGCCCTGGGACTTTTCTACCGAGCCCGAGTTCGAGGAGAAGCTCGAATGGATCCGCGGGTTCGTTCGCGACGAGGTGGAACCGCTCGAGGTGCTGTTTCCCGGGTGTGAATTTCTGCCGCTGAACGACGAGCGGCGCCGCATCGTCGACCCGCTCAAACAGCAGGTGCGCGACAAGGGTTTGTGGGCACCGCATCTGGGGCCGGAACTGGGTGGGCAGGGCTTCGGCGCGGTCAAGCTGACGCTGATCAACGAGATCCTGGGCCGCAGCCCCTGGGCGCCGATCGTGTTCGGGACGCAGGCGCCCGACACCGGCAACGCCGAGATCATCGCCCGCTTCGGCACCCAGGAGCAAAAGGACCGTTACCTGGCGGGCCTGCTGTCCGGTGAGATCTTCTCGTGTTTCTCGATGACCGAGCCGCAGGGCGGCGCCGATCCGCGGGTCTTCACCACCCGGGCGGTGCGCGACGGCGACGACTGGGTGATCACCGGGCGAAAGTACTTCTCCTCCAACGCCTCCGTCGCCTCCTTTTTCATCGTCGTCGCGATCACCGACCCCGACGTGCCGGTGCATACCGGCGCGTCGACGTTCCTGATCCCCGCCGGCACCGAGGGACTGGTGTTGGAGGCCAACCACCATCTGGTCGGGGCCGACCCGCACGAGCCGGGCCATTCCCTGGTGCACTACAACGACGTGCGAGTGCCGTCCGACGCGTTGCTCGGAGAGCCCGGACAGGGCTTCCTGATATTGCAGACCCGGCTGGCCGGCGGGCGGCTGCACCACGCGATGCGCTCCATCGGGATGGCGCAACGCGCCGTCGAGATCATGTCGCGCCGGGCGAAAAGCCGCTTCACCCAAGGCAGCCTGCTGGCCGACAAACAACTGGTCCAGGAATTCGTCGCCGACTCCTACACCGAGTTGATACCGTTCCGGCTGACCGTGCTGCACGCGGCGTGGTTGATCGACCAGGGTGACGAGCGCGCCGCCCGGGCGGAGATCGCCGCATGCAAGATCCTGGCCTCGCAGGTGCTCAAATCGATTGCCCTGCGCGCGATCCAGGTGCACGGGGCGCTGGGGCTCACCGATCAACTGCCCTTGGTCAACGTCCTGCTCGGCGGCATCGCGCTGGGCCTGGCCGACGGGCCAACCGAGGCGCACAAGGTGAACCTGGCCCGAATGCTGCTCAAGGGTTACGAGGCCGAGGAAGGCGACTGGCCCAGCGAGATGCTGGATGTGCGGCGCGCTGCGGCGCGCGCCAAATACGGTGAGCTCGTTGACCTCTGACCGCGTGACCGCGGCGGTCGAGCGGGCGCTCGACGACCGCCAGCGCGGGGCCACCGAGGAGGTGGAACGCATCCTGGCCGCCGCGGTGCGCGTCATGGAACGCGTCGCGCCCGAACCGCCCCGCGTCAGCGACATCGTCGCCGAGGCGGGCTCGTCGAACAAGGCGTTCTACCGTTATTTCGCCGGCAAGGACGACCTGATCTTGGCGGTGATGGAACGCGGGGTGGCGATCGTGGTGTCCTATCTCGTGCACCAGATGGCCAAGGAATCGCATCCGCGCGACAAGGTCATGCGGTGGATCGAGGGCACGCTGGCGCAGGTGGCCGACCCGCACCTGATCAGCATGACCCGTGCGGCGGCCGGCCAGATGTCGGCCGGCACCAGTTGGCGCGCGGCCGATCAGGAGATGATGCGGCCGCTTCGCGAGCTGCTCGTCGAACCCATTGCGGCGCTGGGCAGTACCGACATCGAGCGGGATGTCGAGGCGGTGTTCAGCTGCACCGCGGCAACGATGCGTCGCTACGTGGGTTCGGTCGAGCAGCCCGGCGCCGACGACATCGCCCACGTGGTGCGGTTCTGTTTACGGGGATTGGGGGTCAGTTGATGCGCGCGGTGATCTGTCGTTCCTATGGCACGCCCGAGGACCTGGTGATCGACGACGTGCCCGATCCCGTTGCGGCTCCCGGCCAACTGCTGGTGCGGGTGCGCGCCGCGGCGGTCAACTTTCCCGACGTGTTGTTCATCGCCGGCAAGTACCAGGTCAAAATCCCGCCCCCATTCATACCCGGCAACGAGATAGCCGGGGAGGTCATCGCCGTCGGCGAGGGTGCGCCGTTCCGTCCGGGGCAGCGTGTTTCCGGGACCACCTTCGGGGCGTTCGCCGAACAGGCGCTGCTCGACGCGAGCCAGGCCGAGCTCATGCCCGACGACGCCGACTTCGCCTCGGCCGCCGCCTTCGGCGTCACCTACCGCACGGCCTACCACGCGCTGCGCTCGACGGCCGCTGTCACGCAGGGCGATTGGGTGGTCGTGCTCGGGGCCGCCGGCGGCGTGGGGCTGGCCGCGGTGGACCTGGGGGTCGCGATGGGGGCTCGGGTGCTGGCGGCGGCGTCGAGCCCGGAGAAGCTCGAGCTGTGCCGGCGCCGCGGGGCGGAGGTGACCGTGGATTATGACCGCGAGGACCTGAAGACCCGCATCCGTGAACTCACCGGGGACAGCGCCCGCGTGGTGCTGGACCCGGTGGGCGGACCGTATTCGGAGCCGGCGCTGCGCGGTCTCGCGCGTGGCGGCACCTTCGTCACGCTGGGCTACGCCGCGGGCTCCATCCCGGCGATTCCGCTCAATCTCATTCTGCTGAAAGACATCTGCGTGCGTGGCATGGAGATCCGGACCTTCATGGCCGACAGGCCCGACGACGCCGTGCGCGACCTGGCGGAGTTGGCGCAGATGTTCGCCGCCGGCACGGTGCGGCCGTACATCGGCGCGCGATTCCCGCTCTCGGAGACCGCGGCGGCGTTACGGCATGTGGCCGACCGCAAGGTGCTCGGCAAGGTGGTGATCGACGTCGCGTGACGCGGTGTCATGGCGTGACAATGTTGAAATTCGGATCCGGGTCGTCGAGCACACTCAGCAGGGCCTGCAGCGCGCCCTGATTCCCGGATAGCTCCAGGCCCGGTGAGCTGAAATCCCCCGTCGCCACGGCGAGCAGCCGAATCTTGTTTGCCAGCTTGACGGTAACGGTGGCGGTGGCGGGATCGGGCGCCGCCTTGCGCCGAACCAGCACCCCGTTGCGTAGGGTGAGCCGATAGTTGACCGCGGTGTCGGCGAAGGCGATGTCGATGGCGATGTCCAGATCCCAGCTGCGCGGTCCGTTGACGCGGATCGCCAGGCTGTCGAAGATCTGCTCCGGCGTCAGTTGGGACAGCAGGGTGGGCGATGTGACCTGACCCGCGGTGCCGAAGGTTCCGTCGCGCAATTCCGTTGCCCCGCTCAGGAAGAAGTTGCGCCAGGTCGCGTTCTCGGCCCCGTAGGCCAGCTGCTCGAGGGTGTCGGCATAGAGATCCCGCGCGCCGGCGTGCTCGGCGTCGGTGAAGACCGCGTGGTCCAGCAGCGTCGCGGCCCAACGGAAGTCGCCGGCCGCGAACGCATCCCGCGCGAGGTCGACCACTCGGTCGATTCCGCCCATCGCCTCGACGTACCGCGGCGCCAACGCTTCGGGCGGATGAGGCCACAACCGGCCGGGGTTGCCGTCGAACCAACCCATGTAGCGCTGGTAGATCGCCTTCACGTTGTGGCTCACCGATCCGTAATACCCGTGTGTGTGCCAGGTCCGCTCGAGAGTCGGTGGCATCTGGAACATTTCGGCGATCTCGACGCCGGTGTGGCCCTGGTTCAGCAAGCGCAGTGTCTGGTCGTGCAAATACGCGTACATGTCGCGCTGCAGTGACAGGAATTCGACGATGCTGTCCCGTCCCCAGGTCGGCCAATGATGCGAAGCGAAGACCACGTCGGCACGCTCGGCGAAGGTGTCGATCGCTTCGGTGAGGTAACCGGACCACGCGTGCGGATCGCGCACCAGCGCGCCCCGCAGGGTCAGCAGGTTGTGCAGGTTGTGCGTCGCATTCTCGGCCATGCACAACGCGCGGAAACGCGGGAAATAGAAATGCATTTCGGCGGGCGCCTCGGTTCCGGGCGCCATCTGGAACTCGATCTCCACGCCGTCGATGGTGTGCTTCTCACCGGTCTCGCGGATGTCGACGGTCGGCACGATGAGGGACACCTCGCCCGTGGACGTGGCCTGCCCGAGCCCGCAACCCACGTGGCCCTGCGGTCCGCGCTCCAGCGTCACGCCGTACATGTACGTCGCGCGTCGCAGCATCGCCGGACCGGCATAGACGTTTTCGGACACCGCGTGCTCGACGAAGCCGTCCGGCGCCAACACCGTCACCGCACCGGAATCCACCTCCGCCTGCGAGGTGACGCCCAGTACGCCGCCGAAATGGTCGACGTGGCTGTGGGTGTAGATCACCGCCACCACGGGACGGTCACCGCCTCGCTGGCTGCGGTACAACGCGAGCGCGGCCGCAGCCACCTCGGTGGACACCAGGGGGTCGATGACGATGATGCCGCCGTCGGACTCCACGAAGGTGATGTTGGAGATGTCCAGTCCGCGAACCTGATAGATGCCGGGCACCACTTCGTAGAGGCCTTGCTTGGCGGCCAGCGTCGACTGCCGCCAGAGGCTGGGATGAACCGATGTCGGGGCGGCATCACTCAAAAACGAGTAGGCGTCGTTGTCCCACACCACCCGCCCGTCGGCCGCTGTGATTACGCACGGAGACAGGGCGGCGATGAATCCGCGGTCGGCGTCGGCGAAGTCCGTTTGGTCATGCAATGGCAGATCGTGGTCGCGATGGGCCGACTCGATGACTGCGCTGGGAGGCTTGTGGTCCACGGTCGTACCTTGCCATCAAAGCGGCCTCGATCAAGGTGATTCGGGCGGCTTTTCGCCCTCCGATTAATGAACACAGCAACAATTTCTGCGGGTTCTGGATCCCGACTCAGTTAACCCGCATACTGCCCAGACGGCCCTCAATGCCGAGGACCGCAACTATCGGGCAAAGGAGAACAGGTGAAGCGTCAACTGACGGTCGCGCTTGCTGGAGCGGCCATTCTTGCCGCGGGTATTTCGGGCTGTTCGAGTAGCAAATCAAATGGCGTTTCGACCTCGGTGCCGGGAGGCTCCGTGTCGGCCGGCGGTAACAACTCGTCGAAGGTCATCATCGACGGCAAGGACCAGGACGTCCAAGGCACCACTGTCTGCACCAAGGCTGGCGGCAACATCTCAATCGCGGTCGGTGGGAACCAGACCGGGATCAGTGTCGTGCTCGCCGACGCCAATCCGCTCGCGGTGAAGGCGGTCCAGCTCGGCAATGTCAACGGCGTGACGCTTCAGTACGCGCAAGGTAGCCAGGGCAACGCCTCGGCGACCAAGGACGGCAACACCTACAAGGTCACCGGCACCGCCAGCGGCGTCGACATGGCTAACCCGATGCAACAGGTGAACAAGCCGTTCGAAATCGACGCGACTTGCTCCTGAGCTAAGAATCGTGGGCGGGCGGTTGCCATCCATTGGGTGGCAACCGCACCGTGAACTCGGTCCGGCCCGGCGCGCTGTCCACCTCGATCGTCCCGTTGTGCGCCTTGACAACCGCGGAGACGATCGCCAAACCCAGCCCGGTGCTACCGCCCTTGCGCGAGCGCGAAGAGTCGCCGCGGGCGAACCGCTCGAAGACCTCGGATTGCAGCGCCGCCGGGATGCCGGGCCCGTTGTCGATGACCTGCAGCACGGTGTGCGACGGCTCGGTGCTCAACCGGGTGGTGACAACGGTGCCCGCCCCGGTGTGGACGCGGGCGTTGGCAAGCAGATTGGTCAGCACTTGGTGTAGCCGCGCCGCATCCCCGGTGACGACCACCGGTTCTTCGGGCAGGTCGAGTTCCCACTGATGATCGGGTCCGGCGACGTGTGCGTCGTTGACCGCGTCCACGGCCAACCGCGACAGATCCACCGGTTCGCGTTCCAACGGCCGGCCCGAATCCAGCCGGGCCAGCAGCAGCAGGTCCTCGACGAGGCGCGTCATCCGCTCGGTCTCGGACGCCACCCGGCTCATCGCCTGCGCCACCGCCTCGCGATCGTCACCCATCCGCTGCGTCAGTTCGGTGTAGCCGCGGATCGCCGCAAGCGGCGTGCGCAGTTCGTGACTGGCATCGGCGACGAACTGGCGGACCCGCGTCTCGCTGGCCTGCCGCGCCGACAGGGCGGCGGCGATGTGGTCGAGCATCTGGTTGAGGGCGGCGCCGAGTTGCCCCACCTCGGTGGAGGGATTGGCGTCGGACTCACGCACGCGCACCGGCAGTTCGACCTCACCGCGTGCCAGCGGCAAGCCGGCTACCTTGCTCGCGGTCTGCGCGACGCGGCGTAACGGCGCCAGCGCCCGCCGGATGATGATCACGCCGGCCGTGGTGGCGGCGACCAGCGCGATGACCGTCACGATGGCGAAGATGACCAGCATCCGCATCAGGGTGGTGTCGATGTTGGCCATCGACAGGCCGGTGACGATGACGTCGCCGCCGTTTCGGCTCGGGGCGGCGACGACCCGGTAGCGGCCCAGCCCGTCCAGGTTCAGCGTCACCGGCTTGCGACGGTCGGCGATCGCGGACAGCTGCTGCTGGGCGGTGGGGCTCAGCTCGGCCCGGTCGCCGCTGCTCGTGGTGTAACCGGCGTCCACCGTATTGCCGTGGCTGACCACCGCCGCCACCATGCCCGCCGGCTGGCCCGGGGCATCGAGGAACCGCGGACCGGGGCCCGGCCGTGGATAGACGTGCTGATGCCGCCAGCCCGAATGCGGCGGCTCGGGATACATCAGCGCCGAGCGATAGGAGGTGCCGGCCAGCTGTCCGTCGAGCTGTGCCACCAGGTGGTGGAGCAACGCCAGCTCGGTCGCCGCGGTGATGCCCACGCAGACGATGGCCAGCACGACGATCTGTCCGACCAGCAGCCGCAGCCGCAGCGACCAGACCCGCCGCGTGTCAGCGGGCCGGCTTGAGGACATAACCCGCGCCGCGCAGCGTGTGGATCATCGGTTCTCGGCCGTTGTCGATCTTCTTGCGCAGGTAGGAAATGTAGAGCTCGACGATGTTGGATCGGCCGCCGAAGTCGTAACTCCATACCCGGTCCAGGATTTGGGCCTTGCTCAGCACCCGCTTGGAGTTGCGCATCATGAAGCGCAGGAGCTCAAACTCGGTGGAGGTCAACGAAATTGGTTCGCCGGCGCGGGTGACCTCGTGACTGTCCTCGTCGAGCACCAGGTCCCCGACCACCAGCTGTGCGCCGCTGTCCACCGTGGTGACCCCGGTGCGGCGCAACAGCGCCCGCAGCCGCAGCACGACCTCTTCGATGCTGAACGGTTTGGTGACGTAGTCGTCGCCACCGGCGGTCAGGCCGGCGATGCGGTCTTCGACCGCGTCCTTGGCGGTGAGCAGCAGCACCGGCAGCTGCGGGTTCTCCTCGCGCAGTTTGTGCAAGACGTCGAGCCCGCTCATGTCGGGCAGCATCACGTCGAGAACCACCACGTCGGGCCGCTGCGAGCGGGCCGAACCGATGGCCGACGCGCCATCACCGGCGGTGGAGATGTTCCAGCCCTCGTACCGCAGTGCCATTGACACCATGTCGGCCAGGACGGATTCGTCGTCGACGACCAAAACGTTGATGGGGTTGCCGTCCGCACGGCACATGACAACCCGCTCTACCGAGGCTCGGGGCTGCGTCACAAGTTCCAGTATCCGCCGACGGCTGAGCCGCGGCTATGCCAAACCTATGCGTAGCCTGTGAAACGAATCGCGCGACTGCTCAGCAGTCGCGCGATTCGTTCTTCAGTCAAGCCGTTAATACCAATAGCGCCGGCCGGCGACCGGGCGGCCGACCGAGCCCAGGATCCACAGGATCGCTCCGATGACCAGCAGCACGATGCCCAGCGTGGTCAGGATCGGTACGTGGAAAAAGTATCCGAGAATAAGCAGGACAATCCCTAAGATAACCATGTCAACTTCCTTTTGAGTGAGCGGTTAGAGGTTGATCGATTGCATTGAACTTGGTTGCGGCAGATGGCAATCCGTGACTTTCGGATTGACACCGAAGTAATTCAAGGGTCCGGCGATCACGGTCACCGCAACCGTGCCCGCCGAGGCGCATGATGTGTTGTCGTTTTTGAAGTAGTCGCGCTGCCACGCCGCGAAGACTCCGATCAGCAACCACACCAACGCAACCGTTCCGATGATCCCGCTGCCACGCATCGCGACCTCCAATGTGGACGAGAAGAAGTTTCTCGTGGACGTGAAGTTACCCATTCGACTTATGTCTAAACATGCAATGGGTTATGCGGCAGTGCTTGTCGGCACAACTCGCCGCGTCAGAGGTGATCAGCGAGCCAGGTCGCGGCCCGCTTCTTCGACGCACGGGACAGCCAGGCGTCCTGGATCAGCTCAGCTAATTCGGTTCTGCTGATTTCGCCCAACCGACTGGCCCGCACCAGGACCGAGGGGTGCCCATCGAAGTGGTTCGTGGTGAAAAACGGCGATTCGGGATCGGAAACCAGCGCCAACTTGTCGCTCTCCGATTCCACCCAGAGCATGATCACGTCGGCATAGCGTTCGCCGGTGTCCGGATCGGTCGCGTCGGGCCGGGGCGTGCGGAAAAAGACGAACGACTTCCCGCCCACCTGGTAAATGGCGTTGCCCTTGGGCCCCTCCAGGCGCTGAACGTGCGGCATCGCGGCGGCGATCTCGTGCACGTCGCTGAGCCGGGCGCGTCGGGCAGCCATGACCGCGAGCGTACCGATGGCCGGCGCCGGTGGTGAGAGACGTTGCCCCTAAGGGGATTTGATTTACCCCGCCGTTCGCTGCGCGGACACGTAGAGGGTGGGCGGCATGGAGTCCTCCGAACCCTGCGGCACGCTGCGGTCATACCGCGCCATCAACTCCGCGAACGACGCCGTCGTGACATCCCAGCCGCGCTCGCGCAGCCAGGCGTCGACCGGCGTGCGCTCCTCGGCGTACCACAGGTCGTCGAAGTCCGTGATCTCGGCGTTGACCAGCTCGGCGGCCGCCGCCCGCATCCGTCGCATGTCGTCGCGCTGCCGCTGGACCCGCCCGGGGTCGGTAAACCCCGAGTCGGGCACGTTGGAGGCGAGCCAACTGCCCGCGACGCTCAGCGAGTCGATCCGCTCGAACAGCAGGTCCTGGGCCCGCGCCGGCAGGTAGCGAACCAGGCCCTCGGCCGACCAGACGGCCGGCGCCGACGCGTCAAACCCCGCCTCCTGCAGCGCTTTCGGCCAATCCTGGCGCAAATCTATCGGAACATTGACCAGCCGCGCCTTCGGTTCCGCGCCGTGCGCGCGCAGTGTCTCGGACTTGAAATCCAGCACCTTGGGCTGGTCGAGCTCGTAGACGACCGTGCCGTCGGGCCACGGCAGCCGCCAACTGCGGGCGTCCAGGCCGGCCGCCAGGATCACCACCTGCCGAACGCCGGCGTCGGCGGCGCCGAGGAAGAACTCGTCGAAGAACGCCGTCCGGGTGGCCATGAAGTCGACCATCAGTTGCAGCCGGTCGCGCAGATCCGGCTCGATGTCACCGGCCTTGGCCAGCAGCGCGGGGTTGGCGTAGATGCTCCACATCCCCTCCCCCGCGGCGTCGACGAACACCCGCGCGAACGGATCGCTGATCAGCGGGTTCTCGCTCTCGGTCTCGGCCGCGCGAGCCGCGGCGACACCCAGCGCGGTGGCGCCCACGCTTTGAGTGATCTCCCAGGAATCATCGTCGGTCCGCGGCATGGCCAGTTCCTTCCCCAGAAAGTAAGTTACGCACACTATTCTTCCAGCCCCCGCCGCCCGGGGCCGCCCGTCGCCGCTGTCCTAGTCTTTTTCCCAGACGGTCCACAGGTTGCAAGGGAGTGCCATGACGCCCATCCCGCCGCGCACGCCGCAGGAGGTGTTCGCCCACCACGGCGCCGCACTGGCCGCGGGCGACCTCGACGAGATCGTCGCGGACTACGCCGAGGATGCCGTGGTGATCAGCCCCGCCGGCATCGCCCGCGGCACGCAGGCCATCCGCCAGGTGTTCGAGGAGTTGCTCGCCGACCTGCCGAATGCGCAGTGGGACTTGAGAACTCGCCTTTACCACGAAGACGTGCTGTTCCTGGTGTGGACCGCCGATTCGGCCGTCAACCGGGTCGACGACGGCGTGGACACCTTCGTGTTCCGTGATGGCATGATCCGAGCGCAAACCGTCCGATACACGCCGCACCCGAAGGGCTGACGAGTGGAACCCGTGAACCTGGAAGCCGTAGCGCAGTGGATGTCCGGGCAGGGGCTCGGTGAGGGGCCCCTGCAGGACGTTTCCAACGTCACCGGCGGCACCCAGAACGTGATGCTGCGATTCACCCGGGCCGGCCGGCAATACGTGCTGCGGCGCGGGCCACGGCACTTGCGCCCGCGCAGCAACAGCGTGATCCTGCGGGAGACGAAAGTCCTTGCCGCACTTGCCGGTTCCGATGTCCCGCATCCGCACCTGATCGCCGCCTGCGAGGACCCGAGCGTGCTGGGCGACGCCGTCTTCTACCTGATGGACCCGGTCGACGGCTTCAACGCGGGCGAGGGCCTGCCGCCGCTGCACGCCGGCGACGCCAAGGTGCGCCACGGGATGGGCCTGTCGATGGCCGACGCGCTGGCCAAGCTGGGCGCCGTCGACCACGTCGCGGTGGGGCTGGCCGACTTCGGCAAGCCGGAGGGTTTCCTGGAACGCCAGGTGCCACGCTGGCTTTCGGAGCTGGAGTCCTACAACGAGTACGAGGGCTACCCCGGGCCCGACATCCCCGGCATCGAGGAGGTGTCCACCTGGCTGGAACGGCATCGGCCGGCCAATTGGACCCCGGGCATCATGCACGGCGACTATCACGCCGCCAACGTGATGTTCTCCCGGACCGGGCCAGAGGTGGTCGCGATCGTCGACTGGGAGATGTCCACGATCGGGGATCCGCTGCTGGACCTGGGCTGGCTGCTGGCCACCTGGCGCCAGCCCGACGGTTCCAGCGTGTTCAGTCACGCCCTGGGCGGCCAGGACGGGCTCGCCAGCACCGATGAGCTCTTCGAGCGCTACGCCGCCAACACCACCCGCGACCTGTCCCACATCACCTGGTACACCGTGCTTGCCTGCTTCAAGCTGGGGATCGTGATCGAGGGGACGCTGGCCCGGGCGTGCGCCGGGAAGGCGGAGAAGGAGGTCGGCGACCAGTTGCACGCGGCCACGGTGCATCTGTTCGAGCGGGCGCTGGGCCTCATCTCCAGCGCGGCCTGACCCACTAACATCTCCTCTCGTGCCGCCTTATCCCGAGGAACCGGATTTCTACTCCGAGCCCACCGCGGCCGCGCGGTACGGCGGATATTACGAGCCCGAGGCCCCACCGCCCGAGCCGCCGACGCCCTGGTATCGCCGTCCGGCGGCGCTGGTCGCGGCCGGCGCGCTCGGGGTGATCCTGCTGGCCGCGCTGGTGTTCGCGGTGGTCAAGCTGACCAGCGGCTCACCGGCGCCCAGCCCCGCGACCACCACGACGGCCGTCCCGTCCACCACCGCGCCGGTGACCACCACGACGCACGCGCCGCGGCACCACGGCGGCGGTGGCGGCGCGCCCACCGAGACGGTGACCGAAACGGCCCCGCCGCCCAGCACGGACACTCCCACGACGACGGAGCCACCGAGCACCGTCACCGTTTCGCCGAGCACCGAAACCAGCACGGTCACGCAGACCGTGACCGAACCGCCCAGACGGGGACCGTTCGGCGGACCCTTCCAGCCCCGCCCCTAGCGCGGCGACATGCACGCGAGCGCCGGCCTGGTCCGGCCGGCAGCTGCGCCGGATGCGGCCGCGTGCCTTGCCATTTACCGGCCGTACGTCGAGCACACGGTCATCAGTTGGGAGATCGACGTCCCGACCGAAACCGAGATGTCCGCGCGCATCGCCGCCGCCCAGGCCGGCCACGAATGGCTTGTGCTGGAACGCGATCGCCGGGTGATCGGCTTCGCCTACGGGCACGCGTTCAATCGCCTTGCCACGTACCGGTGGTCGACCGAGACCGGGATCTATCTAGAAGCCGGCCATCGCCGCACCGGCGGGGGCCGCGCGCTCTACACCGAGCTGTTGCGCAGGCTCGCCGAGCGGGGCTACCGGCAGGCGTTCGCCGGCATCACCCAGCCCAACGAGGCCAGCACCGGCTTCCACCGCGCGTTCGGGTTCACCGACGCGGGGCTGTACCGCCGCGTCGAATGGAAGCACGGCGGCTGGCACGACGTCGCGTGGATGCAGCTGGACCTGAGGCCCGGCGCCGCACCGGATGAGCCACCCGGCCCGATCGTCTCGCCGGGCCGCGCGCGCGAGTCGGGGGCCTAGCCGCCGGCGCCGCCACCGCCCAGGAAGCCACCCGCGCCGCCGCCACCGACGAAACCACCGGCACCGCCGCCACCCAGGAAACCGCCGCCGGCGCCACCACCGATTTGCTCAATGCTGATTGTCATGGGCGGAAGGTATCGACGGGAAACCGCGCCGACAAGAAACTGGGTCTGAACGATTCGAATCATTTCGGGTTGCCCAACCCTGAGCTAGTGAGCGCGCCCGAAGGGATTCGAACCCCTAACCTTCTGATCCGTAGTCAGATGCTCTATCCGTTGAGCTACGGGCGCCTGTTCTTCAGTTGTCGTTCCGTGTTGCCGCTAAAGGATCTAGCGGAGGCGAGAGGATTTGAACCTCCGGTCCCCTTTGAGGGGGACAACTCATTAGCAGTGAGCCCCATTCGGCCGCTCTGGCACGCCTCCCTTGGACTTTCTGAGGGTACCGACCCCTTTCCGGTCTCGCGGAACCGGCCATACTGTACACAGCTGACACGTAAACTGTCGAAGTGACTGCCCGCCTGCGCAACGAACTGGCCGGACTGCCAGTGTATGTGCCCGGCAAGAACGTGCCGGGCTCGATCAAACTGGCCAGCAACGAGACCGTGCACGGGCCGCTGCCCAGCGTGCACGCCGCCATCGAACGCGCGGTAGCCGTCGTCAACCGCTACCCCGACAACGCCAGCGTCGACCTCAAGGCCGCGCTGGCCATGCACCTGGGTTCCGACGTCGCGCCCGAGCACATCGCGGTCGGCAGCGGTTCGGTCACGCTGTGCCAGCAGCTGGTTCAGATCACCTCGGCCGCCGGCGACGAGGTGATGATCGGCTGGCGCAGCTTCGAGTGCTACCTGCCCATCATTCAGGTGTCCGGCGCGGCCACCGTCAAGGTGCCGCTGACCGACCACACGCACGACCTCGACGCGATGCTCGCCGCGATCACCGACCGCACCCGGCTGATCTTCGTGTGCAACCCGAACAACCCGACATCCACCGTCGTCGATCCGGACGCACTGACGCGCTTCGTCGAGGCCGTGCCGCCGCACGTCCTGATCGCGATCGACGAGGCCTACGCCGAATACATCCGCGACGGCCTGCTGCCCAACAGCCTGGAGCTAGCCCTGACCCACAGCAATGTCGTTGTGCTGCGGACCTTTTCGAAGGCCTACGGGTTGGCGGGCCTGCGGGTCGGCTACGCGGTAGCCCATCCGGACCTGATCACCGCGCTGGACAAGGTCGTCATGCCGTTCGCGGTCACCAACGTCGCGCAGGCGGCCGCCATCGCGTCGCTCGAGGCCTCCGACGAGCTGATGGCCCGCACTGATGCGCTGGTCCTCGAGCGCGCCCGGGTCAGCGCGGGATTGCGCGAGGCCGGGTTCGAGCTACCCCCATCGCAGGCCAACTTCGTCTGGCTACCGCTGGGTGAGCGCACCACCGACTTCACCGAGCA
The DNA here is from genome assembly GCF_001669335.1 of Mycobacterium sp. 1245852.3. Taxonomy (NCBI): domain Bacteria; kingdom Bacillati; phylum Actinomycetota; class Actinomycetes; order Mycobacteriales; family Mycobacteriaceae; genus Mycobacterium; species Mycobacterium sp. 1245852.3. Next base: position 60,908 of record NZ_LZLL01000535.1, read on the forward strand.
GGCCGCGGAGGCGCGCCTGGTGGTGCGGCCGTTTGCTGACGAGGGCGTGCGTGTCACCATTGGTGCGCCGGAGGAAAATGACGCCCTGCTGCATTTTGCCCGCGATTGGATTGCCCGCACCGAATCGTAAGGAGTCGCCCGTGGACCTCGCGCGGAAGAAGTTCACCGAGTTCAAAGAGCGCAGCGGCGACATCGCGGATTCCGAGCTCGACGACTTCTGGGCCGAACTGGCACCCGCGACCATCGAGGGGATGCTCGGCGAATGGAAGGGCGGCGAATTCCAGACCGGCCACAAGATGAACGGCCAGCTGGAAAAGGCCGGCTGGTACGGCAAGACCTTCAAGTCCGCCCGCGACGTGCAGCCGCTGGTCTGCCTGGACGCCGACGGCAATAAGTTCTCCAACGTGGAGATGGGCAAGGGCGAGGCGAGCCTGTGGCTCGAGGACTTCCGCGGAGAGGTCACCGCCACAATGGTTTACGACGGCCAGCCGGTGCACGACCACTTCAAGAAGATCGACGACGACGCCGTGATGGGCATCATGAACGGCAAAGGCGTGCGGGATAACGGCAAGTACTACTACTTCTACCTGGAACGCGAGTAGGTCTGGGCGCTCGAGTGTGCCTTCGTGCCGCCGAGTGTGAATTGAGGGCGTTGAGTGTGCATCCAGGGCGGCGACGCGCCGTGCGAACCCGCCGTGGCCTCACACTCAATGCCCAGGCTTCACAGTCGGTGGCTAAAGGGCTAGGCAGCCCGAGCTAGCCCGCCGGGTTGCGACCGGTGAACGCGACCAATTGTTCGAGCGCACCGGCGTCCTCGGGGACGTCGACCGGGTCGTCGAATCCGGCCTGACCGCGTAGCTCCGGCCTGATGATCTGGCGCGCCAAGCCCAGCACGTATTCGGACAACGGCTCGGGCGCATTGATGTCGTGCCCCACCGCGGCGGCGTAATCCCAAGCGTGGACCAGGAATTCGATCGACAGGATGCCGCACGCGCTTTTGGCGGGGATCTCGCCCTTGCCGAACGGGACCGAGCCGTCCAGGCCGTGGCGGTGCCAGGCGTCCAGCGCGGGCCGGGCCGCGGCGATCACCTGACGCTCCACCGAATCGCCCTCGTCGCGCTCCGGGATCTGGGCGCCGACCATGCCCCCGAGCGCCGAGATCGAGTTCAGCAGATGCCCGGTCAGCGCTGAGACGTCGAATTCCGTGCACGGCGTCCGTCGCGACAGATCGTCGGCGGCGATGGTGTGCACCACGCGCTGCAGCACCCCCAGCGTGTCCTCTGCGCTGTGTAGCTCGTCGGTGGGCGGGGAATGCGGTCCGGGTCGCAAGTCAGGAGCCATATTCGCCACGCTACGGTCTCGATATGGCGCAAGCATACGAATCCGTCACCGTCGAGACGAAAGACCACGTCGCCCAGGTGACGCTGATCGGGCCGGGCAAGGGCAATGCGATGGGACCGGCGTTCTGGTCGGAGCTGCCCGAACTGTTCGCCGCGCTGGACGCCGACTCCGAGGTGCGGGCCATCGTGCTGACCGGCTCGGGCCGCAACTTCAGCTACGGCCTGGACGTGCCGGCGATGGGCGGCTCGTTCACCCCGCTGCTGTCCGGCGACGCGCTGGCCGGTCCCCGCGCGGTCTTCCATCGGGAGGTCAAGCGCATGCAGGGCGCCATCACCGCGGTCGCCGACTGCCGGACCCCGACCATCGCCGCGGTGCACGGCTGGTGCATCGGCGGCGGCGTCGACCTGATCTCGGCGGTCGACATCCGCTACGCCAGCGCCGACGCCAAGTTCTCGGTGCGTGAGGTCAAGCTGGCCATCGTCGCCGACGTCGGCAGCCTGGCCCGCCTGCCGATGATCCTGAACGACGGACACCTGCGCGAGCTGGCACTGACCGGCAAGGACATCGACGCGGCCCGCGCCGAGAAGATCGGTCTGGTCAACGACGTGTACGCCGACGCCGACGCCACCCTGGCCGCCGCACACGCCACCGCCGCGGAGATCGCCGCCAATCCCCCGCTGACCGTGCACGGCATCAAGGACGTGCTCGACCAGCAGCGCACCGCGGCCGTCTCGGAGAGCCTGCGGTACGTGGCCGCCTGGAACGCGGCCTTCCTGCCGTCGAAGGACCTGACCGAGGGCATCTCGGCGACGTTCGAAAAGCGGCCGCCGCAGTTCACCGGCGAGTAGTCCCGCGCCACGTACCCTCGCTGAGGTGACGACACCAGACGGCAAGATCCGCCTCCCGGCCGACCTGGATTCCGTGACGACGATCGGCGCCGAGGACCACTCCGAAATCGACAGCGCCGCCGTCGAGCGGATCTGGCAGGCCGCCCGGCATTGGTACCAAGCCGGCTTCCACCCCGCCATCCAGCTGTGCATCCGCCGGCACGGCCGCGTCGTGCTGAACCGGGCGATCGGCCACGGTTGGGGCAACGCCCCCAGCGACCCGCCCGACGCGGAGAAGATCGTCGTCACCCCCGACACACCGTTTTGTGTGTATTCGGCGGCCAAGGGCATGGCGGCGACCGTCGTGCACATGCTCGTCGAGCGCGGCGTGTTCTCGCTCGACGACCGCGTGTGCGAATACATCCCGGCGTTCACCAGCCACGGCAAGCACCGGATCACCATCCGGCACGTGCTGACGCACAGCGCCGGACTGCCCTTTCCCACCGGGCCCCGACCCGACGTCACCCGCGCCGACGACCACGAGTACGCGCAGCAGAAGCTAAGCGAGTTGCGGCCCCTCTACCGTCCCGGGCTGATGCACATGTACCACGCGCTGACCTGGGGTCCGCTGGTGCGCGAGATCGTCTACGCGGCCACGGGCAAGGAGATTCGCGAGATCCTGGCCACCGAGATCCTCGACCCACTCGGCTTCCGCTGGACCAACTTCGGCGTCGCCAAGCAGGATGTCCCGTTGGTCGCGCCCAGCCACGCCACCGGGCGAACACTCCCGCCGGTGGTCGCCCAGATCTTCCGCAAGGCGATCGGCGGGACCGTGCACGAGATGATCCCGTACACGAATTCGCCGATGTTCTTGACCACCATCATTCCGTCGTCCAACACGGTGTCGACCGCGCAGGAGATGTCGCGTTTCGCCGAGATATGGCGCCGCGGAGGCGAACTCGACGGTGTGCGGGTGATCAGCCCGGAGACCATGTACGGCGCGGTGACCCAATGCCGAAGGCTACGACCGGATTTCGCGGTCGGGCTGCAGCCGGCCCGCTGGGGTACCGGCTACATCCTCGGCACCAACCGGTGGGGCCCGTTCGGGCGTAACGCGCCGCACGCGTTCGGCAACCTGGGCCTGGTCAACATCGCCATCTGGGCCGACCCCGCGCGCGGCCTGTCGGCCGGCGTGGTGAGCAGCGGCAAACCCGGGCGCGATCCCGAGGCCCGCCGGTACACCGCCCTGCTGGACACGATCACCGCCGAAATCCCATCCGGTTGACGACGACGGCAGTGGGAACACTGCCCTCATGGCTACCTATCGAGTGCTCGACCCGAAGGGCGAGGTCGTCGCGACCAAAGACATCGAAAGCGCCGACGACGCACACGCGTGGTTCGTCGACCAGAAGGCCGACAACAGCGAGCTCGGCTGGCGCATGGAAGTCGAACACGACGGCGAGTGGCATTTCTTCGACGACACCGAGGGCGACCGAAGCTAGGTGTTTGTCCCCCGGCTGGCGGGGCAACCAACAACGCATGGACTCGCAACGCTTCCGCAAGCTGCTGGACGCACCGGGGCCGTTCGCTTCGGTCTACTTCGATGACTCACATGACACCCATGACGCCGAGGCGCAACTCGAGCTCAAGTGGCGGGCGATCAAAGAAGAACTGGAACGCTTACACGCCGCAGCGACGGTCGTTGACCAGATCGAGGACGCGATCAAGAACCTGCGGCCGCCGATCGGCCGCAGCGGGCGGGCGGTGATCGCCAACGCCGACGGCGTGGTGATCAACGAACATTTGGCCCGCCCCGCCGCGACCGATGTCGTCCGGGTATCCGAATTGCCTTATCTGGTACCGATTCTCGAGCAAAGCTTCGATCATCCCGATTATGTGCTGGCGGTCGTCGATCACAGCGGTGCCGACATCACCACCCACATCGGCGGAACGCTGCGCGACGAGACCGTGGACGGCGGTGGTCATCCCGTGCATAAAGCCGCCGGTGCGGAGACCGCGGGCTACGGCGATCCCCAGTTGCGCACCGAAGAGGCCGCACGCAAGAACCTGCGCGCCGTCGCCGACCGCGTCGCCGAACTGGCCGACGGCAAGGCCATCGAGGTGATCTTTGTGGTGGGCGAGGTGCGCTCGCGATCCGATCTGCTGGCCGAGTTGCCGGAACGGTTACGCGAGCGCACGGTGGCACTCGAGGTGGGAGCCCGGCACAGCGGGCACGACTTCGGTGAGATCGAGCAGGCCATCGAAGCTGAGTTCGTCAAGCGCCAGCTGCGCACCATCGACGATGCCGCGCAGCGCTTCACCGCCGAGATCGGGCGGCAGTCCGGGCTGGCGGCCGAGGGCTTGGGCGCGGTCTGCTCGGCGCTGCGTCAGGGCGCCGTGGAGACGCTGATCATCGGTGACATCGGCGACGCGACCGTCGTCGCCGACGAAGGCCTGACGACGCTCGCTCCCAACGAGAACGTGTTGTCCGAGCAGGGCGCCGCTCCCGCCAAGACGCTGCGGGCCGACGAGGCGCTGCCGTTCTCGGCGATCTCGGTGGGCGCCGCCCTGGTGCGCACCGACGAGCGCATCTCCCCGGCCGACGGGGTGGGCGCGGTGCTGCGCTACGCACCCACGCTGCACCAGAGCGTTGAGTGATCAGGAGCGGTGGCGGAGGGATTTGAACCCCCGGACGGTTTTAGCCGTCTCTCGCTTTCAAGGCGAGTGCATTAGGCCGCTCTGCCACGCCACCGCTGATCAGGGTAGCGGGACTCGGTAGCGTGGCCACCATGCGCGCCATCGTCGCCGAATCTTCCGATCGACTCTCCTGGCAGGACGTGCCCGACGTTTCCGCCGGGTCCGGTGAGGTCTTGGTCAAGGTCGCCGCCGCCGGCGTGAACCGCGCCGACCTGCTGCAGGCGGCCGGCAAGTACCCGCCCCCGCCGGGGGCGAGCGAGATCATCGGCATGGAAGTGTCCGGTGTCATCAGCGAGGTCGGCGCCGACGTGACGGGATGGTCTGTCGGACAAGAGGTTTGCGCGCTGCTCGCCGGGGGTGGTTACGCCGAGTACGTCGCCGTCCCCGCCGGCCAGCTGCTGCCGATTCCCGACGGCGTCGATCTGGTGGACGCGGCCGGGCTGCCCGAGGTGGCCTGCACGGTGTGGTCGAACCTGGTGCTGACGGCACACCTCGGCAAGGGCCAGCTGCTGCTGATGCACGGCGGGGCCAGCGGCATCGGAACGCACGCGATCCAAATCGCCCGGGCGCTGGGTGCGCGGGTGGCCGTCACCGCCGGATCGCAGGAAAAGCTGCAGACCTGCCGCGACCTGGGCGCCGAGATCACCATCAACTACCGCGACGAGGACTTCGTCGCCCGGCTGCAGGAGCACGGCGGCGCCGACGTGATCTTCGACATCATGGGCGCCTCCTATCTGGACCGCAACATCGACGCCCTGGCCACCGATGGGCAGCTCGTCATCATCGGCATGCAGGGCGGCATCAAGGGCGAGCTCAACATCGGCAAGCTGCTCGCCAAGCGGGCGCACGTCATCGGCACCACGCTGCGCGGGCGGCCAGTCAGCGGCCCGAACAGCAAGAGCGAGATCGTCGCGGCCGTGACGGCCAAGGTGTGGCCGATGATCGCCGACGGCCGGGTCCGGCCGATCATCGGCGCCCGCCTGCCCATCCAGCAAGCCGGTGAGGCACACCAACAGCTGACGTCGAGCAAGGTGACCGGAAAGGTCGTCCTGACGGTCTAGCCCAGCGAGGCCAGCGCGCGGACCAACTGGTCGACTTCGGCCGTCGTCGAGTAGTGCGCCAGGCCGACGGTGACCGCGCCGCCAACGTCGTTGACGCCCAATACGTCGAGCGCGCGGGAACTTTCGTTGGTGACGGCCAGAATTCCGTTGTCCGCCAACCGCTGCACGACGCGTTCGGCGGGCACGCCGTTCAACGCGAAACTGACCACCGGGATGCGCACCTCGGGACGGCCGATCACCATCACCAACGGCAGCGAGCGCAACGACACCATCAGGTAGTCGTAGATCCGGTTCAGGTACGCCGTGGCGGATTGCATCGACACCGCCAGGCGTTCGCGCCGGTTGCCGCGGGCGGATTCGTCGAGCGAGGCCAGGTACTCGATGCTGGCCACCACCCCGGCCAACAGACCGAACTGGTGCGCGCCGATCTCGAGGCGCGCCGGCCCGGTCGCCTTAGGATCCGGCGAGATGGAACTGAACGAGTTGAGCAGCGCCGGATCGCGGAACACCATGGCCCCGATCGGCGGACCGCCCCACGCCGCGGCGTTCACCGCCACCACGTCGGCGTCGGTCTCCTTCACGTCGAGCAACCGGTAGGGCGCCGCGGCGGAATGGTCGACCACCACCAGGCCGCCGACGTCGTGCACCAGCTTGGTCATCGCGCGCAGGTCGGTGACCGTGCCCAGCGTCGCGGAGGCCGAGGCGACGGCGACCAGCCGGGTCGACTTGCCGATCAGGCCCTCCCACTGCCACGTCGGCAGCTCACCCGTCTCGATGTCGATCTCGGCCCACTTGACCTTGGCGCCGTAGCGGTGCGCCGCGCGCAGCCACGGGGCGATGTTCGCCTCGTCGTCCAGGCGGCTGACGATGACCTCGTAGCCCAGGCCGGCCCGCGACGACGACGCCTCGGCCAGCGCTGAGAGCAGGATCGCCCGATCGGCGCCCAGCACGACGCCGGCGGGTTCCACGTTGAACAGATCGGCCACCGCCGCCCGCGCCGCCTCGAGAACGGCAGCACTGCGCTGCGCCGACGGGTGGGCGCCCACGGTGGTGGGACCGGACCGGCGGAAGGCGGTCGACACGGTCGTCGCGACGGAATCGGGAACCAGCATCCCGCTCGGGGCGTCGAAGTGTACCCACCCGTCACCCAGCGACGGATGTAGTCCGCGCACCCGGGCGACGTCGTATGCCATGTGGGCCACCTTAAAGCTTCCGCTTTTTGCGAAACTGTGACGGTAGCGGGTGCCACAGACGTTCCGGCCAGTCGGTGGCCTCCCGAGCCAGGGCACCCGGCCAGCCATACTAGTCGAGTGGGGCTCTGGTTCGGAACGCTCATTGCATTGTTCTTGCTGATAGCGCCCGGGGCGATCATCGCACGTATCAGTCAGTTGTCGTGGCCCGTCGCTGTCGCGGTCGGCCCGGCACTGACCTACGGCATGGTCGCCCTTGCCATTATTCCGTTTGGTGCCATCGGGATTCCGTGGAACGGGTGGACTGCGCTGGCGGCGCTGGTGGTGGTGTGCCTGCTGATGACCGGTTTAGCGCTGCTGCTCGCCCGCTACCGCGACCGCGACGCCGAGGCCCGCGCGATCAGCCGGTGGCCGGCCATCACGGTGGGGGCCGGGGTGGCGCTGGGGTCTCTGCTCGTCATGTGGGCCGCCTACCGCGGGCTGGCCGCCCATTGGCAGACCATCCCGAGCACCTGGGACGCCGTCTGGCACGCCAACGAGGTGCGGTTCATCCTGGACACCGGCCAGGCGTCGTCGACGCACATGGGCGAGCTGCGCAACGTCGAGACCCACAAGACGCTGTACTACCCGTCGGTGTTCCACGCGCTGATCGCGGTGTTCTGCCAGCTGACCGGGGCGGCGCCCACGACCGGCTACACGCTGAGCTCGGTTGCCGCATCGGTGTGGCTGTTTCCCACCAGCGCGGCGATGCTGACCTGGCATCTGCTGCGGGCGCGCACCACCGAGTGGCGCTGCGCCGGGGCGGCGGCCACCGCGGCCGCGCTGTCGGCGTCGTTCACCGCGATCCCCTACGTCGAATTCGGCGTCGCCGCGATGCCCAACCTGGCCGCCTACGGGGTCGCGGTGCCCGCGTTCGTCCTGATCACCTCCACGCTGCGACACCGCGACCGCATCCCGGCGGCCGTGCTGGCCTGGGTGGGGGTCATGTCCGTGCACATCACCGGCGGCGTGATCGTGTTGTTGTTCCTGGTGGCCTGGTGGGTGATCGACGTGTTGTGGCATCCGGTGCGCGGCAGGCTGGCCGATTTCATCGCGCTGGCCTGCGTCGCGGTGCTGACCGGACTGATCCTGCTGCCGCAGTTCATCAGCGTCCAGGGACAGGAAGACATCATCGCGGGGCACTCGTTTCTGACCCACCTCAGCAAAAAGCGGGGATTGTTCGACGCGGTCTTCCAGCACTCCCGGCACCTCAACGACTTCCCGTACCAGTACGGGCTCACGGCGCTCGCGATCCTCGGCGGACTGCTCTTCGCCTACAAGAGGATCTGGTGGCCACTGGCGGTCTGGCTGCTGCTCGTGGTGGTCGACGTCGACGCCGGGACGCCGCTCGGCGGTCCGGTCGGCGCGGTGGCCGGGATGTTCGGCGAGTTCTTCTACAAAGATCCGCGCCGGGTCTCG
>NZ_LZLL01000536.1:0-1006 GCF_001669335.1 Mycobacterium sp. 1245852.3
CGGCCGCCCTGCAGGCGCCGATCTACCTGCATCCGACCATCCCCCCGGCGGGCGTCATCGAGTCCAGCTACGCGGGTTTCGCCGAGCCCGTCACGTTCGCGCTGGCCACGGTGGGCTGGGGGTGGCACATCAACACCGCCACCCACGCGCTGCGGATGATCCTGGGTGGCGTGTTCGACCGGCACCCGGCGCTGCAGATGATCATCGGGCACATGGGTGAGGCGACGTCGTTCATGCTGCCGCGCTTCGACGCCACGCTGACACCGGAGCTGACCGGTCTGCAGCGTCCCGTCAGCTACTACCTGCGGGAGAACTTCCACTACACATTCGCCAACTTCAACGACCGCGCGACGTACGCGAACCTGGTCGCCCAGGTGGGGATCGACCGCGTGGCCTTCTCCGCCGACTATCCGTTCGGGTCGATGGTCGCCGCCCGCGCGTTTCTGGACAGCCTGCCGCTCACCGACGACGAGCGCGCGGCCATCAGCCACCGCAACGCCGAAAAGCTGTTGGGGCTCTAGGGAAGTCGTGAACCGGTCACGGGTCGATAAATTCGGGCCATCGGCTCTGTATCGATACCTGTGTCAGGGCAGCGGCTTTCGCGTCTCGGTGCGTAACCTGAGTGCCGCTATATGAATCGTCTGGGGAGCGGCGGGTGCGGTTTTCGGAGAATGCGCGGCGAAGCCTGGCCGGTGGTTCGCTGCTGCTCGTAGCCCTGGTGGCCGGCTCGGAGCTGGTCTCCGGCTGCAGTTCGGTCATCGGCGGCCGGCCGGTGGCCTCGCCAGGAGCCGGCCCCACCGAACCGTCCTTCCCCACACCCAGGTCCACGCCGCCGTCGGCCACCGCCGCCCCGGCGCCGGGCCCGTCGGCCGCACCGGCGAACCCGACCACCCCGGCCGGCGCCATCCCGCTGCCGCCCGACCAGAACGGCTACGTCTTCATCGAGACCAAATCCGGCGTGACGCGCTGCCAGATCAACAGAGACACCGTCGGCTGTGAGGCGCCC
>NZ_LZLL01000537.1:0-3305 GCF_001669335.1 Mycobacterium sp. 1245852.3
CGTCGGCGACGCGCTCAAAACCATCACCGCCTTCACCGAGATGGTGTCCTCGCGTGGCACCGTCGAGGGCGACGAGGACGTGCTGGGCGACGGGATTGCGTTCGCCGGGGTGGCCAAATACCCCGCGCGGGTGAAATGCGCGCTGCTGGGGTGGATGGCGTTCAAGGATGCGTTGGCCAAAGCGGCTACAGAGTTTCAGGAGGTCATGGATGAGCGAAACCACCGCGCAGGATGAGGAATTCCTCGCCGACCTCGAGGAGGCGATGCGTGACGTCGTCGACCCCGAACTCGGCATCAACGTCGTCGACCTGGGACTGGTCTACGGGCTGAACGTCGAGGCGGGCGAGGAGGGAACCGTCGCGCTGATCGACATGACGCTGACGTCGGCGGCCTGCCCGCTGACCGACGTCATCGAAGACCAGTCACGCAGCGCTTTGGTGGGCGCCGGCCTCGTCGACGACCTGCGGATCAACTGGGTGTGGAACCCGCCGTGGGGTCCGGACAAGATCACCGAGGACGGCCGCGAGCAATTGCGCGCCCTCGGCTTCACCGTCTGATAAACGCTTTTCGCGCTTTACCGCGCGCTGTCGGCGTCCCGGCCACTAGAGGTGGAAGGGCAGGTGCGGCAGGTGCAGGTGGTGATGCGGGTGCCCCATCGGCGGGCAGGTCTCCACACTGATCATCGCCGCGTGCAGTACCCCGCCGTCCTGAGTCCCTTGTGCCCCAATGCATTTCCCGTTCGTGATCGCCTGGGTGTCCGACGGGGTCTGCCGCTGGTATGAGGTCGACCCGGCGACGGTCACGTTGGTGGAGGCGCCAGGGCCGCTGGGGCCCAGACCGTTGACGGCGATGGTGTTACCCGACACCGAGGCGACCGTGCCGTAGAACCCGGCGGGCGGCGGGCATTTGCCGTCCACGGACGGGGTGACCGTCACCGCCTGCGCGGTGATCGCAGCCGGCGGCGGCGCGCTTTGCGGGGTGGCCTTGATGTTCACGCAACTGCCGGGCGTCACGTCGGTCAGCTTCGCCGGGGTGACGTCCATGACCATGGTCTGCGGCGTGTAGTCCACCGTCGCCGAACCGGTCCTCGTCCGAAGGGCGACCGTGCCACCCGAATTCGACTGCACCATGCCTTCGACGTAGTCCTTGCCTATCGGCGGGGCTGGCGGGGGCGCCGGCGCCGGTGGCGGCGCAGCGTTGGGCGCCCCGCTGGGCGGGACCGCCGTGACGGCGCGTGGCGCGCTGCTGTTCGACGCGTCGTGGGAGGGTCCACACATGGCGACGCACAGCACGAGGAAGGCGATGACGGCGCCGAGCGCGATCTGCGTCCGCCGGGTCTTCAACGATAGGGCAGCCACAGGACTCATCTCCGATCACGCGTTTCGCCGTCGTAGGCAAATACCCCCGCCGGACGCGGTTTTCACGCCGCGCCGGCGGGAGTGACGGCAATCTCAGTCAGCCGAGCCGGGGTCAGCCACCCTGGCCGGGCTGCTTGGGCTTGCCGCATTTGCCGTCGACAGCCTGTCGTAGATTGATGCTCGTCGCCTGCAGCGCGCCGCCGTTGTCCTGGGTGCCCCGCGCGTACAGGCATTTGCCGGGAGTGATCGCGTCGGTATTGGCCGGCGTCTGCTTGCTGTATTTGGTCTTGTCGTCGACCGTGACGGCCGTTTGCGTGGTGTTGCCGTTGGGATCGGTGTTGGTCAGGTTGATGGTGTTACCGGACACCGACGCCACCGAGCCGCGCACCCACGCCGGCTTCGTGGGCGCATTTGACGGCGGCAGAGACGGCGGCGTGGTGGTGGAACCGCCGGGCGCGGACTGCGGCGGCTTCGGGCAGGCGCCGTTGACGGACTGGCTGATCTTCACCGACGCGGCGGTGACGGGCTGTCCGGGCGCGGGCGTCGTCCCCTCCGTCGGCTTCACGCTGACGCAGCTGCCGGGGGTGACGTCCGGCAGCCCGGCGGGCACCGCCTCGGTGATCTTGGTGGTCGAGGTGAAGTTGACCGAAGCGGTCGCGTTGTCTTCCTTGGTGACCTGAATGGAGTTGCCCGCCACCGAGGCGATCAGGCCGCTCACCCGCGCTTCGGCGTTCGGGGTGGCCGAGGTGGTCGTCGACGTCACGACCGACGTCGAGGTCGAGGTCGAGGTCGACGGCGGACTGGACTTGTTCGAAGAGCCGCAGGCGGACAGGGATAGCGCGGTGGCCCCCGCGACGGCGAAGACCGCGAGGCGGGTGAACCGGGGCGCGTGACAGCTGGCAGACATCAACGTTTCTCCATTCGTCGGTTAAAGCCAACGTAAGGGTTTACCCGTTTAACCTGTGCCCAACCTGTGGGCGCTCAGAAGGCCGCTTCGGCCACCTTCATGATGTCGTCGTCGATGGATTCGATGACCCCGCGCAGCGCGGTCAGCCTGGGCAGCATGTTCTTGGCGAAGAACCCCGCGGTCGCGACCTTGCCCCGGTAGAACGCTTCGTCGTCGCCCGCGACATTCGCCAGCGCGCGGTGCGCGATGTCGGCCTGCACCAGCAACCTCCAGCCGATCAGCAGATCGCCGACCGCGAGCAGGTAGCGCACCGATCCCAGGCCCACCTTGTAGATCTCGTCCGCCTGCTGCGCCGCGGACATCAGGTAGCCCGTCAGCGCGCCGGTCATCGCGGTCACGTCGTCGTACGCGGTCTGCACCAGCTGCGCGACCGGCTTGAGCGCCTCGTCGACGTTGTCGATGGTCGCCGTGATCTGTCCCGTCAGGAACTGCAGCGCCTGGCCCCGATCGCGCACGATCTTGCGGAAGAAGAAGTCGAGCGCCTGGATGGCGGTGGTGCCCTCGTACAGCGAATCGATCTTGGAATCGCGGATGTACTGCTCGAGCGGATAGTCCTGCAGGAAGCCCGAACCGCCGAGCGTCTGCAGCGATTCGGTCAGCACCTCGTACGCCCGTTCCGAGCTCACCCCTTTGACGATCGGCAGCAGCAGATCGTCGATCCGGTGCGCCATTTCGTGATCGGCACCCGAAACACGTTGGGCCACAGCGTCATCCTGATGGGCGGCGGCATACATGTAGAGCGCGCGCAGGCCCTCCGCGTACGCTTTCTGCGTCATCAGGCTGCGACGCACGTCGGGATGGTGAATGATGGTGACCCGCGGCGCGGTTTTGTCCGACATCTGCGTCATGTCCGCACCCTGCACCCGCTCCTTGGCGAAGGCCAGCGCGTTCAGGTAACCCGTGGACAGCGTGCCGGCGGCTTTGACGCCGATCGTCATGCGCGCCTGCTCGATCACGGTGAACATCTGCGCGATACCCCG
>NZ_LZLL01000538.1:0-759 GCF_001669335.1 Mycobacterium sp. 1245852.3
CCATGAGCTCGCGCAGCTGGTCGCAGTAGGAGCGGACCGCAGCGTGGGTGCGGCGAATCGGCTGCGGCATGGGTGAGGCCTCCAAGAGGGGTAGATGCTCGGACACCCTCTAATGCGGGGCAAAACACCGATTTGGCGACAACCGCATACATAACGAATTGGTAACGCATACGCGCGTATGACATCGCGATGTTCGCTTGATGCTTGACAGGGGGATTACGCTCGGCTCGGCTATAGCCGCCAGGCGGAAGCCACGGACGAGCGCTTCCCCCTCCTGCATTAGCTCGTCAACGTATGCGCCGAGCGCATCACCGCATATGCGCTGACGGCGGCCTGGCCGAATCTCCGCCGCACCCCTCTCGACGGCCCCCACGCATCGCTATGCCCGGGTGCCGCCATGCGGTACGACGCGCCAGCCCCTGGACACGACGTGCCCAGCAACTCCCGACAGCTGCGCACACCCATTCCTCGTCAACCGAACTGACAACCACATACCCCCAGGTCACCACCCTGGCATGTGATGCACATCACCCCTATCGGGGTGTGCTGTCAACCGCGCTAAACACCGCTTCGCAAACCCCCGCAACAACGTCCACGGATTCCATAAGCGCGTCACCTCCCCGCGACGCCAAGGAATCCAATGACCATCTGGGACCAACTCGCCGACCAGGCCCACCGCCTGCTCACCCATGCCGCAGCCGATTCGCCGCACCCACGCTGCGGTCCGCTCCTACTGCGACCAGCTGCGCGAGCTCATGG
>NZ_LZLL01000539.1:0-14602 GCF_001669335.1 Mycobacterium sp. 1245852.3
ACGATCTGCTCTTTGGTCCGGAATTGATGGTAGACAGCAGCTTTCGTGATACCGACGGCGTCGGCGATCATCTGCAGTGACGTACCGCTGACGCCGTGGTTGGCGATCAGATCCAGCGCGGCATCGAGTACCCGTGTCCGGGCAGGACTGTGCTCGATGAGCCAGAATTGCTCACCGGTGTCCGGCTGCCGCGCTGTTCCCACGCACCGAGACTAGACGACGCTATTGACCCTGGCTAGCCGATCGGCTAGCTTCGCTCACTAGCCGGGTTTCGGCGGCGATTTCGTGCGGGGAAGGAGTGCCGATGTCCGACGTCGGCGGAAACGACCGGGGCGGTACCCAATCGGTGCGAACCGCCGCGCGGCGGACCGATGGCGAGCTGATTCTGCTCTGGACATTGCCCGCGGCGCTGATCCTGTGGATCGCGTCCTTCTTCCTGTTTCCAGGGTTCAACCCGCCGATGTCACCCACCATGCCGGCCGAACAGGTGGCCGCGTTCTACCGCGATCCGGCGCATATTCCCCAGATCCGTTCCAGCATGATCCTGTTCAATTGGTTCGGCGTGTGCCTCGTGCCGATCCTGGCCCTGATCGTGCTGCAGATTCGCCGCATGGCGCATCGGACGCCGATCTTCTCCTACGCGATGCTCGGGTGCGCGGCCGGTGGTCCGACGTTGTTTCTCGTTGCCAACGTCTGCTGGCTGCTGGCCGCCTTTCGACCGGAGCGCAGCCCCGAGTTGACCCAGCTGCTCAACGATCTCGGCTGGATCACCTTCACCATTCTGGTCCCGTTCTTCATCGGGCAGTGCGTAATCCTGGCCCTGGCAATCTATTTCGATGACAAGTCGCGCCCGGTGTTCAACCGCTGGCTGGCCCACTTCAACCTGCTGGTGGCGGCCGCGCTGGCGCCGGCGTCCTTCGTCGGCGTGGCGTTGACCGGCCCGCTGGCGTGGGACGGCTTGCTCTCGTTCTGGGTGAAAAACGCCGCCATTGCCCTGTGGATCATCGTGATGGGTGTTGTCCTGGGTCGAGCCGTTTATCGCGAGCGGGCCGAAAGCCGTGATTGCCCAACGGAATTGGCTACCGCATGAGCGCGGTGATCACACCGCCGCCGTCCCCGGCCACGCCGCCCGCGGGCCCGCTGCATCACCGGATCGGCTGGCACCTGCGCCGCGACCCCAAGCGAGAGCTGTGGCTGGCGTGGGGGGTGCTCATGGTGTTCTACGGCCTCTTCTTCCCCATGTTCTTCATCGTGGCGCAGGTCCAGCCGCCGCCGGAACCCACCTGGGATCTCGCGACACAGGTCCACTGGTTCGCCGAGCGTCGCCTCGGCATACCCGTCGGCTTCGGCGTCATCTTCGCCATCAGCGGCATGATCGCGGTCAACAACGCCCTCATCGCCTATTCGATGCGGCGCATGTCGGTCAGCCGGGCGTTCGCTTACTCGTATCTGCTCATCTACTCGCTCAGCGCGGTACCCGGCATGCTGCTGCTCAACATCGCGCTGATCGTCGGCACGCTGCGACCGGACCGCGATCCCCGGGTGATCGGCTGGCTGTATGACTTCGCGTTCCTGTCTTTTGACGGAACGATGGGGGTGTTTCTGATCGGCTCGCTCATCTGGATGGTGGCGATCCTGCTCGACAAGAATCGGGTATTTCCCAAGTGGTTCGGCTATCTCAACCTCTGCAACGCGCTGACCGAGGTGGTCGTGGCGCCGTGCTGGATCTTCCGGCGCGGCGTGTTCGCGTGGGATGGCGAGATCGCGTGGTGGCTCGACATGGTCGTGTTCGGCATCTACCAGGTCACGTTCATCGTCATGCTGTTCCAGATGATCCGCCGCGAAGACTTCGGGACCGGCGTGCTGCCGGACCTGCCGGCCAAGGGTCCGGTGGCGCAGTGACCGGCCTGGCCGGCAAGCCGGCGCGCGCGAGGGCTGTGCCGGGCCAGCCCGACATGTGGGCGTTCGTCCTGTTCGAAACCCTGGTGTTCACCGCGTATTTCGGCTTCTACCTGTTCTCCCGCGGCCGCAACCCCGACCTGTTCCTGCATTCACAGGCTCAGCTCGACCTGCGCGTCGGGGTGTTGAACACATTGGTGTTGTTGCTCAGCTCATGGTCGGTGGCGCGGTGTGTGCAGTCGGCGCGCGCCGGCGCCTACCGGGCGGCGCTCCGGGATGTCTTCATCACGGCCGCATTCGGCGCAGTCTTCCTGTCGTTCAAGGTGCTCGAGTGGGCGCGACTGGTCCACGCCGGAAACGGCATCGACAGCAACGACTTCTTCATGTTCTATTTCTTCCTCACCGGCATCCACTTCGTGCACCTGCTGATCGGCTTCGTCGTGCTCGGCGTCATCGTCTACCAACTTCTGAGCCCGGCGCGGCGGGACCAAAACCTTGTCGAAACCTGCGCAACCTATTGGCACACCATCGATTTCCTGTGGGTGCTGATCTTTGCGCTGCTCTACGTGGTGAGGTGAGCCCAGTGAAACTCAACAAGAGGCTGTTGTTGGTCTGGGTGATCCTGGCCGCGTTGACGCTGGCCTATCTGGGGATCGACCACTCCGCCGGCGGATTGCTGAAGTCCAGCGCCGTGGTCACGTCGAGCGTCATCGTCATCGCACTGGTCAAGGTGCGCATCATCTTTCGCGAGTTCATGGAGGTGCGGGACGCCCCGGTCCTGCTGTGCCGACTCACCGACGCGTGGGTGGTGCTGATCGCGGTGGTCTTGCTCGGCAGTTACTTCGTCGGACTGCAGGTCCGGTAGCGCTCGCGAGCGTCGAACCCCTAGGCGACCGGCGCGACCGCGTCGGCGGTGGTGAACGTCAGGTGCAGTTCGCTGAGGCCCCGCAGGATGTACGTCGGCTCGTAGCTGTAGCGGCGCTCGGTGGCCGGCCCGTGATGGGCTTCGTTGATTTCGATGTGCGGCATGCGGTCCAGGATCCGCTCGATCGAGACACGGCCCTCGACGCGGGCGAGCGGACCGCCGGGACACGAGTGCACACCGCGGGCGAACGCCATGTGTTCGCGAACGTTCTTGCGGCGCAGGTCGAATTCGTGCGGGTTGTCGAATCGGCGCGGGTCGCGGTTGGCGGCGCCCGGCAGGATCATGACCACGGTGCCGGCGGGGATGTCGACACCGCCGATGCTGGTGGCCTTGCGGGCCAGGCGTGAGTCGCTCTTCACCGGGCTGTCCATGCGCAGCGACTCCTCGATGAACCCGGGAATCAGGCTGCGGTCATCACGCAACTGTTGCTGGATGTCGGGCCGGTCACCGAGCACCTGCAGGGCGGCGCTGAGCAGCTTGGCCGTGGTTTCCTGCCCCGCGGCGAAGAGGAAGGTCGCCGAGCGGACCACCTCTATCACCGGGGGCGTCGACCCGTCCGGGTACTTCGCTTCGGCCAGGAAGGTCAGCACGTCGCCGCGCGGCTCACGGCGCCGATCCTCGATGTAGTGACAGAACTTGTCGTCGAGCCACTCGAGGGGGTTGATGCCCACCGATTCGTGGTCCAGCGCGCCCACCCGCGCGCCCGGCCGGTCGGCGCCCAGGACGGTGCGGAACTCCTTGTGGTCTTCCTCCGGCACCCCGAGCAGGTCGGCGATCACCAAAGTGGCGAACGGCTTGGAGTATTCGGCGATGAACTCGCACTCACCGATGCCGAGGAACTCGTCGAGCTGACGGTCGGCGAGGCGCCACATGAACTCCTCGTTCTGCTTGAGCCGGCTCGGGGTCAGCAGCTTGGCGAGCACCGACCGGGCCTTGGTGTGATCCGGCGGGTCCATCGTGACCATGTGCTCGTTCATCGGGAAGGAGCTGCGGTGCGCATCGATCTGGGCGCTGATGTCGTCGCCTTCGGGCGTGAAGGGCAGCGGCGGGAACGGCCCCCCGAGCGCGACGATGTTGGAGAAGGTGTCGGGGTCCTTGTAAATCTCGCAGGCCTCGTCATAGCCGGTGACGGCGACGACGCCGTAGTGCGGCAGCCGCAGCACGGGGTTTTGGCTCCGCAGGTAGTCGAAGTACGGATGCGGATCCGGGACCAAAGTCGGATCGGTGAAGAAGTCAATCGTCTCGAAGTTGCTCATCTTCAGTGCGTCCCCCTGGGCTGGGTTAACCGGTGGTGTACCGGGGCAAGCGGTATCGCCGCGTGATTACGAGATCGAAAATATGCTGAGCACCTGCTTAGCATGGCGGTAATGTCAGGGTCAAGATCGCAACGCCGCGCCACGATACGATCCGTGTGGTCGGCACGGGATGGCACACAGTACGGAGCAGGGACATGACATCGGCCCGCAGGATCGGGGCGCCGGACGCGAAAAACCGTGGTCTGTTGCTCGATGCTGCCGAGCAGCTGATGCTCGAAGAGGGGTATGCCGCGGTGACGTCGCGCCGGCTGGCGGGCCGGGCGGGATTGAAACCCCAGCTGGTGCACTACTACTTCCGCACCATGGAAGAGCTGTTCCTCGAGGTGTTCCGCCGCCGGGCCGAAGAGGCCCTTGAGGCGCACGCGCAAATGCTGAAGTTGCCACAGCCGCTGTGGGCGCTGTGGCGATTCGGCACCGACCCCGCCTTCACCCGGATTTCCATGGAATTCATGGCGCTGGCCAACCACCGCAAGGACATGCGGGCCGAAATCGCTTATTACGCAGAGCGTTTCCGCGAAGAACAGCGCCAAGCGGTGGCGACGGCGCTGGAGCGCTACGGCTCCAGGATTCAAGACGAGGGCCAGGACATCGACATCCCCCCGGTGGTGTGGACGGTGCTGATGAGCAGCCTCTCGCGCTTTCTGGTGCTCGAGCAGGCGATCGGCATGTCCGCCGGCCATGCCGAGACGGTGGAGCTGGTCGAAAACTACCTGCGCCGCCTGGAAGGCGAACCGCAACCGATCGAGGGTGTGCCGGAGACCTGGCTGGTTCACCAGTTACGCAGCGAGCAGAGCACGCCTTTGGGGCCGTCCTTGGATACGACGACGGCGCCGTCTACCGCCAGCTCACAGTGAAGCCCCGGCGTGCCGGGCTCCGTGCCCGTGCTCGCCACGACCATGGCGTAATGATCGGGGTCCGACATGTCCAGATCGAAGCCCCACGGTTTGCCCGGGGCGAGGTCGACGTCGACGTGTGGCGTGAACGAATAGGGGTTGTGGCTGTAATCGGAGAACTTGGCCGGCTGATGGTCCAGGTAATAGATGCTGGTGTAAATCGGATTCTGCGCGGTGACGGTGTACCTGACGTGATGCATGACGGGGTCATCGGCGTGTGCCCGCCCGCTTCCCGCCAGCACTCCCGCCGCGGCCAACAGACAGGCCAACGAGATGGCGGAGCCGACGCCCAGCACCGTCTTCAAGTTCATGGTCATGACGCTCCTCCGGCTGCCGGGCGCGGTTTGGTGTTGCGGTTCATGACCCGTTCTGCGGCCTGCCAGTGTGGGTCGGCAACCCATAGTCGCGCAAAGGATGCTATCGCCTCATCAGGAGAAACTCCGCGGATTACGCGCTTTATCTCCGTCGCCGGGCGGCGGGCCAGCGACCTCGCGACCGCTCGCCATCCTTCGTCGGGTGAGTCGAAGACGGCGCGGGGCAGCACCCGGTCCACCAGGCCGATCCGCTCGGCCTCGGCCGCGCCGAGGGCGGTTCCCGAACCGGCCAACAGCAGCGCCTTGCTCTTTCCGACCAGCGCGGCCAGCCGCTCGGCTCCGCCCCAGGCCGGCATGATCTCCAGCTGCACCTGGTTGAAGGCGATCTTGATGTCGTCGGCGGCCACCCGGATGTCGGCGGCGACCGCGACTTCGGCGCCGCCCCCGAGCGCGTGACCGTTGAGCGCGGCGATGACGGGGGCGGGGAAGTCCGCCAGCTGGTCGCAGATGGACCGCATCCGCCGGGCCATCGCCGCGGCGTCCTCCTCGGTCCGCAGCGCGCTCAGTTCCTTGAGGTCACCGCCGGAGACGAAGGCCTTGTCCCCGGCGCCCTTGATCACCAGCGCCTGCGCATCCGCCGCCGCGTCGAGCGCCTTCTCCAGCTGGTCCATGGTGTCCAGGCCAATGGCGTTGCGCGCGTGCGGGCGGTCGATGGTGACCACGGCCAACCCGTCGTCGATCTCCAGGTCCACCATGTTCTTGTTATCGCTCCTCGGCAAGAACCCGATATTGGCATTCTCTTTTCGCGAGAATAACATCATCGCTGCAGCCCAAGAACTTTCGCCGGCGAGAATTGAGGTGACTCGGTGCGGAGTCCCATCGTGGCCGCCACTGCGGTCCTGACCATTACCTTGGTCGCGGCGTGCACGTCGCGACCGCCGACCCAACTCGCCGGCACGGCATCCGTCACGGTCAACGGCAACGACCGGAATTTTCATATCGTCAAGTGCGGTCAACGCGAATGGACCCGGACGATCGACATCGGTAGCGATTTTGCCGGCGCCAAGCTCATCGTCGACGAGAGCGCGCAACCGGCGACGGTCGAGTCGGTGCACATCCAGAATGTGGGCGGCTTCACCGGGATGTACTCCCGGGGCGGCGACGGGACCGGCGACATGAGCATGACGGGTGACAAATTCACCGTCAGTGGCACCGCCAACGGGTACAAGACCGACAAGCCCGGGGAACCGGCCACCGCCACCTACAAGATCTACGTGTCGTGCTGACCTCGTCGAACAGCGGTTCGGCGGGGGCACGTTGCGGTTAGGCGCCTGTAGAGAATAGTATTCTCACAAATCAAGAAGGAGGATTTCATGGGGCAGTTGTCGCACCGGGAAGACGTCCCGTTTCCGATCTTTGACGCGGACAACCATCTGTACGAGCCGCCGGAAGCGCTGACCAAGTTCTTGCCCAAGGCGTACAAGGACTATGTCCAGTACGTGCAGGTCAACGGGCGGACGAAGATCGCCATCCGCGGCCAAATCAGCAACTACATTCCCAACCCGACCTTCGAGGTCGTCGCCCGGCCGGGTGCCTGGGAGGAGTACTTCAAGTTCGGTAACCCGGACGGCAAATCCAAGCGCGAGCTGTTCGGCGAGCCGATGCGCGCGATTCCGGCGTTCTTCGAACCCGGCCCGCGGCTGGAGAAGATGAACGAGCTGGGCCTGGACCGCACGCTGATGTTCCCGACGCTGGCCAGCCTGCTCGAGGAGCGGCTGCGCGACGACCCGGTCGCCATCCACGTCCTGGTTCACGCGTTGAACGAGTGGCTCGACGAGGTCTGGGGCTTCAACTACCAGAACCGCATCTTCACCACGCCGGTCATCACGCTGCCGATCGTGGAGAAGGCGATCGAGGAACTGGAGTGGGCGGTCAAGCGCGGCGCCCGCGCCATTTTGATCCGACCGGCTCCCGTCCCCGGCTTCCGCGGCCCGCGGTCGTTCGCGGTGCCCGAGTTCGACCCGTTCTGGGAAAGGGTCGTCGAGCACGACGTGCTGGTCGGCATGCACTCCAGCGACAGCGGCTACTCGCGCTACACCTCCGAGTGGGACGGCGCCGAACAGGAAATGCTGCCGTTCCAGACCAATGCGATGAACATTCTCAACGAATGGCGGCCGATCCAGGATGCGGTGGGCTCGTGGGTGATCCACGGCGCGCTCTACCGCCACCCGAAGCTGAAGGTCGCGATCGTCGAGGCCGGTTCGAAGTGGATGACCCCGCTGCTCGACGGCCTGGCCGAGGTCTTCCGGAAGGCCCCGGAGGCCTTCCCCAGCGACCCCGTCGAGACGGTCAAGAACCGGATCCACGTCAGCCCGTTCTTCGAGGACGGCATCGACGACCTGATCAGCCTCGTCGGTGTGGATCAGGTCTTGTACGGCTCGGACTGGCCGCACCCGGAGGGCCTGGCGGAGCCGACGTACTACGTCAACGCGCTGTCGCACCTGTCCGTTGACGACCAGGCCAAGATCATGGGCGGCAACCTCGGTCGGCTCGTCACGGTGTGACCGGCCGGCCAAACCAGGCATGGCAGACCATCCCGGAGATGGTCTTGAGCGCAGCGGACCGCTTCGGCGATGCGGAAGCAGTCGTCGACGGTCCGCTGCGTTTGACTTTCGCCGAAGTCGTCGAGCGAATTCGTTGCGCCGCAGGCGCTTTCGCTGACCTCGGCATCGAAAAGGGCGACCGGGTCGCGATCTGGGCACCGAATTCGGCCGAGTGGATCATCGCCGCGTTCGGGTTGCTCACCGCGGGCGGTGTGCTCGTCCCGGTCAACACCCGGTTCAAGACCGAAGAGGCCGGTGACATCATCGGCCGCAGCAAGGTGAAGGCGGTCCTGGTCCAGAAGGGCTTTCTGAACCAGGATTACACCGCCCCCGCCGGGGTGCCGGTCATCGACCTGAAGTCCGACTTCCTGTCCAGCGGTTCACCGTTCGAGCGTCCGGTGCGCGGCACCGATACCTCGGACATCATCTTCACCTCGGGCACCACCGGGCGCCCCAAGGGCGCAATGCTGAATCACGGCCAGGCGCTGCGCATGTACGAGGAGTGGGCGACGCTCGCGGACCTGCGCGAGGGCGACCGCTATCTCCAGATCAACCCGTACTTTCACACCTTCGGGCTCAAGGCCGGCCTGGTGACCTCTTTCCTGCGCGGTGCGACGATGCTGCCCGTCGCGGTGTTCGACGTCGACACCGTCGTGAATCTCATTGAACGCGAACACATTACAATGCTTCCCGGACCGCCTACGCTGTATCACTCGTTGCTGACGGTGGGGGACAAGTCCAAGCTGTCGTCGTTGCGTGCGGGGGTGACCGGCGCCGCCGACATTCCCGTCGAGCTGGTGCGGCGCATCCACGACGAGCTGCCCTTCCAGACGTTGATGACGGGTTACGGCCTGACCGAAGCCGGCAACGTCACCCTTTCGCTGCCCGGCGACTCCTTCGAGGATGTGGCCACCACCGCGGGCGTGCCGTGCGACGGGGTCGAGGTGCGCATCGCCCACGACGGCGAAGTGCTGGTCCGCGGCTACGGAGTCATGCAGGGGTACCTCGACGAACCGGAGGCCACCGCCCAAGCGATCGACGGCGAGGGGTGGCTGCACACCGGGGATCTGGGGGAATTCACCGAGGCCGGTCGGCTGCGCATCGTCGGCCGGAAAAAGGACATGTTCATCGTCGGTGGATTCAACGCCTACCCGGCCGAGATCGAGGGCTTCCTGCTCAGCCACCCGGCCGTCGCGCAGGCGGCCGTCGTCGGTGTCCCCGATGAGCGGATGGGCCAGGTGGGCAAGGCTTTCGTGGTCCGTAACGCCGATGTCAGCGCCGAAGAGCTGATCGGCTGGTGCCGGGACCGGATGGCCGGGTTCAAAGTGCCGCGCGCGGTAGAGTTCCTTGATTCACTTCCACTCAACGCCACAGGGAAAGTGATGAAGGACCAACTGCGGTGAACAACGGCGACATTCATTCAATGGTGATCGCGTCGGATTATCGCGTCCCCGACCCGACCCGGGTCTGGCCGCTGCTGGAACGCAATAAGGCCGCCCTGGCCGACATCGGTGCACACCATGTGCTCGTCTACACCTCGACACATGACCACGGGCGGGTGTTGGTGATGATCGGCGTCCACAGCAGGGAGCCGATCGTGGAGCTGTTGCGCTCCCGGGTCTTCTTCGACTGGTTCGACGAGGCCGGCGTCGAGGACATACCCGCGGTCTTCGCCGGCGAGATCGTCGACAGGTTCATCGCGCAGCCACCGAAAACCCCTGCGGCACCGGGCGTCGTGGTGGCCGCCATCGCGTCGGTCAACGACGTGTCCCTGCTGACCTCCGAAGTCGGCACGGCGATAGACAGATTCACCACCGCCGGAATCCGAAAGACGTGGGTATTCCAGGC
Source organism: Mycobacterium sp. 1245852.3 (assembly GCF_001669335.1). Taxonomy (NCBI): domain Bacteria; kingdom Bacillati; phylum Actinomycetota; class Actinomycetes; order Mycobacteriales; family Mycobacteriaceae; genus Mycobacterium; species Mycobacterium sp. 1245852.3. The sequence goes on from NZ_LZLL01000539.1 coordinate 9,799, forward strand.
TTTCGACGACGATCACGAGGTGCTGATCCTGCAGGAGTTTCCCGACGAGGAAAGCGCGCGGCGCTGGATCGACCACCCCGATGCCGCGGCGCAATGGATGTCCGGCGCGGGCATCGGTGCCTACCCGCCGCTGTTCGTCGGCCGATTCTTCGACATGATGCGCATCGGGGCGGACTGAGGGCTCGCCGGTGTTCGTATGCCTGTGTAACGGCGTCACCAGCCAAACCGTGACCGAGGCCGTGGAATGCGGGGCGTCGACGACCAAGGAAGTCGCCCAGGCCTGTGGAGCGGGCGCCGACTGCGGTCGCTGCCGGCGCACGGTGCAGGCCATCCTGCGCTCCTCCAGCCCGGAGCGAACGCCGAACTCGTCGCGCTAGGCCGTCAGCGCCGGGGGCTGCCGTCCGGTGACGTCGGTCGGACGAGGTCGACGAGCAGGTTGGGGATTTCGAGCCGTGGCAATATCACCTCGACGAACACCATGCGGTCCTGGTGCTGCGCCGCTGCGGTCAGGGCGTCGTCGAGCTCGCCGTAGGTCTGCACCCGGAACGACAAGTGGTCGGTGACGCCCAGCGCCCGGGGAACGTCCGTCCACTGCCAGCTCACGATGTCGTTATAGGGCGCGGTCTGGCCGTGGATCGCCCGCTCGATCGTGTAGCCGTCGTTGTTGACCACCACGATGACGGGGGTCAGGCCCTCGCGCGAAAAGGCGCCCAGCTCCTGGACGGTCAGTTGCGCTGCGCCGTCGCCGATGATCAACACCGTCCTGCGGTCCGGGTGCGCCACGGCCGCCCCGAGCGCGGCGGGCAACGTGTAACCGATTGAGCCCCATAGTGGTTGACCGATGAACGTCACGCCCTGCGGCAGCCGGTGGTCGGCCATGCCGTAGAAGGAGGTGCCCTGGTCGGCGAGCACCACGTTGCCCGGTGTGAGGGCCACACACAGGCGGTCCCACAACATCTTCTGGGTCAGCGGTTCGTCGCGGGGCGGGGGCGGCGGCAGCGGCTCGGCGGGCGGCGAGACCACCGGCGGCGACGAGACCCCGCGCCGGGCCACGATGGTGGCCAGCGCGTCGAGCGCGGCGCCCATTTCCAACGGCGCGAAGACTTCCCCGGCCACGCTGCTCTGATACTGGCCCACATCGATGGTCCGGGCCGGGTCGATGCGCTGGCTGAAGAAGCCGCTGACCATGTCGGTGAACACGACGCCGGCGGTCACCAGCACGGGCGCGTCCTCGATCGCGGCGCGCACCGCCGGCGCGCTGGCCGACCCGGCGTAGATGCCCAGGAAGTTGGGTGAGCTCTCGTCGAGCAGGCTCTTGCCCCACATCAACGTGGCGTGCGGCACCACGTCGGCGGCCAGCAGCGCCTCGAGTTCCTTGATCGCCTGCAGCCGGTGCACCAGCAGGTCGGCGAGCACCGTGACCTGGTGGTCGCCGATGAGTGCGCTCGCCGCCTCGACGAACATGGCCAGCGCGCGGGGACTGGTGCCCCCGGTGTAGCGGGGCAACGGCGCCTCCGGCGGCTCGGTGGGGAAGCGCGCCACGTCGGTGGACAGCAGGATGTAGCCGGGGCGTTTCTGCTCACGCACCTCCGACAACACCCGGTCGATCTCGCGGCGGGCCGTCGCGGGCATGAGATTAGTTTGGGCGCAGGTGATTTCGCGGCTGACCCGGAAGAAGTGCTCGAAGTCCCCGTTGCCGAGCGAATGGTGCAGCGCCCGGCGGGTGCCCTGGGCGTCCTTGGACGGGCCGCCGACGATGTGCACGACGGGCACCTGTTCGGCGTAGCTGCCCGCGATCGCGTTGGCCGCCGAGAGCTCGCCGACGCCGAATGTCGTTACCAAAGCCGACATTCCGCGCAGGCGACCGTATCCGTCGGCGGCGTAGCCGGCGTTGAGCTCGTTGGCGTTGCCGACCCAGCGGATGCGGGGATGGGCGATGATGTGGTCGAGGAATTCCAGGTTGTAATCGCCGGGAACACCGAAGATCTCCGAGACGCCGAGCTCGGCGAGACGGTCCAACAGGTAGTCACCGACGGTGTATGCGGTATCGGTCGCGGCATCAGTCACAGGCACGACGGTACGCTCGAAGTTCAATCCGTTCCGGGTGAGACGCGGTGCCAGTATCGTGCGGGCCATGGCACTCAAAGAATCCCGCGACATCGTCATCGAAGCCAGTCCCGAGGAGATTCTGGACGTCATCGCCGACTTCGAAGCGATGCCCGACTGGTCGGAGCCGCATCAGAGTGCGGAGATCCTCGACACCGGCGACGACGGGCGCCCCCGCCAAGTGCGGATGAAGGTCAAGGTCGCCGGGATCACCGATGAACAGGTGGTGGCCTACACCTGGGGCGACAACGTGGTGAGCTGGAAGCTGGTCAGCTCCTCGCAGCAGAAGGCGCAGGACGGAAAGTACACCCTGGTGCCGCAGGGCGAGGGGACCCTGGTCAAGTTCGAGTTGCTGGCCGACCCGAACGTGCCGCTGCCGGGCTTCGTGCTCAAGCGTGCCGTGAAGGGAACTATCGATTCGGCGACCAAGGCGCTGCGCGAGCGGGTGCTCCAGGTGAAGAAGGGTAACTAGCCGCCGTGGGCGGTGGCGGGCCGCTGGCGGGGGTGCGCGTCATCGAACTCGGCGGCATCGGGCCCGGGCCGCACGCGGGAATGCTGCTCGCCGACCTGGGTGCCGACGTGGTGCGGGTGCGCCGGCCGGGCGGCGTGGCGATCGCGATGCCAGCCGAGGGTCGTGATCTGCTGCATCGCGGCAAGCGGATCGTCGACCTGGACGTCAAGGCGCAGCCGCAGGCGCTGCTGGGCCTGGCCGCCAAGGCCGACGTGCTGCTGGACTGCTTCCGGCCCGGAACCTGCGAGCGGCTCGGCATCGGGCCCGACGACTGCGCGGCACTCAACCCGCGGCTGATCTACGCCCGGATGACCGGCTGGGGCCAGGACGGGCCGCTGGCCGCGACCGCCGGGCATGACATCAACTACCTGGCGCAGACCGGTGCGCTGTCGGCGCTGGGATATGCCGACCGGCCACCGATGCCGCCGCTGAACCTGGTCGCCGACTTCGGCGGCGGCTCGATGCTGGTGGTGATCGGCATCGCGGCCGCCCTCTACGAACGCGAACGCACGGGCACCGGGCAGGTGATCGACGCGGCGATGGTCGACGGTGTCAGCCTGCTGTCCCAGATGATGTGGACCATGAAGTCCACTGGGGCACTGCGCGACCGGCGCGAATCGTTTCTGCTCGACGGTGGCGCCCCGTTCTATGGCTGCTACGAGACCGCCGACGGTAAGTACGTGGCCATCGGCGCCATCGAGCCGCAATTCTTCGCGGCGTTACTCGATGGACTTGGCCTGTCACCCGATGACGTGCCGGCCCAACACGACAAAGCTTCCTATCCGCGGATGCGCGAGATCTTCACCCGGCGGTTCGCCGGGCGCACGCGCGACGAGTGGGCACAGACGTTCGCCGGCACCGACGCGTGCGTCACCGCAGTGCTGACGTGGAGCGAGGCCGCCACCGACGAGCACTTGCGGGCGCGGTCCACTGTGATCACCGCCCATGGCGCCGACCAGGCCGCGCCCGCCCCACGCTTTTCGCGGACCCCGGCCGGACCGGTCGGACCGCCGCCGGCGAAAACCACACCGCTTGCCGAAATCAACTGGTAGGGAACTGGTTACGCCGAATCCGTCCGCAGCGGGATCGGCGTTGCTAAGTTGATCTTCAGTGGCCGTAAAAGCATCACGGGAATTCGTCGTCAACGCGCCGCCAGAAGTGGTCATGGAGGCGCTGACAGATGTCGGCGTCCTGTCATCGTGGTCGCCGCTGCACAAACACATCGAAGTGATCGACCGTTATCCCGACGGCCGGCCGCACCATGTCAAGACCACCATCAAGATTCTCGGGCTGGTCGATAAGGAGGTCCTGGAATATCACTGGGGTCCCGATTGGGTCGTCTACGACGCCACGGGAACCTCGCAGCAGCATGGGCAGCACGTCGAATACACCCTCAAACCCGAAGGGATCGACCAGACTCGGGTGCGTTTCGACATCACCGTCGAACCCGGCCGGCCCATGCCCGCGTTCATCGTTCGACGGGCCGCCGAGAGCGTTCTCGACGCCTCCATGAAGGGGTTGCGCGACCTGGTCTCGGGCGACAGGGAGTCCCCCGGGACCGAATAGCCTTCGCCGGTGGCTGCGCTGGCGTTAACTTAGTGGTAGTGGCCGTTCAAGCATCGTCGGAAATCATCATCGACGCGCCTCCGGAAGTCATCATGGAGGCGCTCGCCGATATGGATGCCGTGCCCTCGTGGTCGTCGGTCCACAAGCGGGTCGAGGTCGTCGACAAGCATCCCGACGGCCGCCCCCACCACGTGAAGGTCACGATCTCGGTGACCGGCATCCACGACACGGAATTGCTCGAATACCATTGGGGCCCAGACTGGATGGTGTGGGACGCCCGGAAGACGGCGCAGCAGCACGGTCAGCACGGCGAGTACAACCTGAGCCGGCTGGGCGTGGACAAGACCAGGGTGCGCTTCACCATCACCGTCGAACCGTGGGCGCCGCTACCGGAGTTCTGGATCGCCCGGGCCCGCAAGAAAATCCTGCACGCCGCGCTGGAGGGTCTGCGTAAGCGCGTGATGGGAACGGCCGGCTAACCGGCGTCTTTCAGTGCGGCCAGCCGCTTGATCGCCTCGTCGAGCGTGTCGTCACGTTTACAGAAGGTGAAGCGCACCAAGTGATTCCACACGTCGGCCGGACCGCTCGCCGCCGCAGGGTCACGGAACGCCGACAGCGGGA